>NZ_VIKY01000069.1:0-617 GCF_009711925.1 Dolichospermum sp. UHCC 0352
TCCCATATTGATGCACTAATATAGTATTCTGTCAAGATAATTTAGATGCGTTTCCCCTGGGTTGGGAAAGTGAATGGCAAAACATAGCGATTACCGAATGGGAAGCATCTGGATAGTAACATTTAACCCATCCGTAGGTACAGAAATTCAAAAAACTCGTCCAGCACTGATAATTTCTGGGACTTTGTTTAACAACCAACGCAGCAAAGTCACAGTTTTACCTTTTACTTCCGCAAAACTGAATAACCCCCGCATTTCACCTGCGGTAGTTGAAGTACCTATATCAGCACGAAATGGACTTTCTGTGGATAGTCTTTTAATCTGCGTTGAACCCATGACATTGGATATGATAGAGAAATTTTGAAAAGAACTCGGGGATCTTTGGGGTGTAGTTTATAATAGGAGTATACCGAAAAAATTTACTCAATTGAGGAGTTAATCATGGTAATAAAAATTGCAGAAATATCTCAAGATATTGACACCTTAACAGAAGAAGCGCAAATCTTACTACTTGATTTTATTCAATTACTTAAAAAACGTTATCCAAAACCAGAAAGTCAACTCATAGAAAATGAGATAACTTTCTCATCTACCCAAAAACAAAAATCACATCCACT
>NZ_VIKY01000069.1:693-2058 GCF_009711925.1 Dolichospermum sp. UHCC 0352
TATCAAGCCAATAAATGAGTATGAAGAAAATTTGATGGTAAATTCGTTTCTATAAGAATCAATAAAATGAGTTGAAGTGGTATTCTCAATAAAACTAAAGAGACAAAATTCACAAAATGAAGCTACCACCAAAAATCACAATAGTAGATCACTTTAAAGATTTAGAAGATAAAAGAGTTGAGAGAACAAAAAGGCATAAATTAATAGATATAGTAACCATTGCGATTTGTGCAGTGATCTGTGGAGTAGATAGTTGGGTATTGATGGAGGCTTATGGAAAAAAGAAAGAAAAATGGCTAAAACAATTTTTAGAACTTCCAAACGGGATTCCATCTCATGATACATTCGCAAGAGTATTTGCGAGAATAGATCCGCAACAATTTCAGAATTGTTTTTTGAGTTGGATAAAATCTATCAATAAAATTACAGAAGGAGAAGTCATAGCAATAGATGGGAAAACATTAAGGCATTCATATGATAAAGGAAAGGATAAAGGTGCGATTCAGATGGTAAGTGCATGGGCAACTAGTAATAAATTAGTATTAGGACAATGTAAAGTAGAAGAAAAGTCAAATGAAATAACAGCCATACCGGAATTAATTAAAGTATTAGATATAGCCGGATGTTTAGTAACGATTGATGCGATGGGGTGTCAAAAAGAGATAGTAAAATCAATTGCAGAAAAATCAGGCGAATATATTATCGCACTCAAAAAGAATCAAGGTAATTTATATAAGAATGTAGAAGAAATCTTCAAAGAAGCTATATCTAAAGGGTTTGAGGGATTCAAATATAGTGAATTTCATACAAAAGAAGACAAACATGGAAGAGAAGAGATTCGTCATTATCTCATGTTATCAGACATAGAAGAAAGAATAGATACTGATAAGAAATGGGTAAATCTTCAAAGTGTAGGAATGGTAGAATATATACGAAAAGTTAATGGAAAAACGAAGGTTGAGACAGGCTATTATATAAGTAGTTTGACAAATAATGCGAAATTACTAGGAGAATCAGTCCGCACTCATTGGGGTATAGAGAATTCATTACACTGGGTTTTAGATGTAGCTTTTAGAGAAGATGATTGTCGGATAAGAAAGGATAATGCACCACAAAACTTTGCAGTTATTCGTCATATAGCAGTTAATCTTTTAGGAAAAGAAAAAAGCCAAAAACTAGGAACTAAAAGTAAGCAGTTTTGTGCAGGATGGGATGATGAATATTTAGAGAAGATTTTAGAATGTATCTGATAAAAATCAGAAAATATAGACAAATATAAATATAACCAATTTATTTTTCTGTTGATTCTACAATAGAATCTATATTTTTGATGCCAAAAAATATAGATATTAATATATAGAACTG
>NZ_VIKY01000006.1:0-19692 GCF_009711925.1 Dolichospermum sp. UHCC 0352
ATAGTTCTCCAAATGCTTCGCCCGTACAGTTATCAGTTGTTCGTTGTTATTTCTTTGCTATTAACTAATGACCAATGACTTTTGACTATTTTTGTTCTGCTGGTAAAATCCAGTTTTGTAATGCAGCCATCATTTTATCTAGGATAAGACCGACAACACCAATATAAACTAGTGCTAAAATAACTTCACTAACCTTGTTAGCTTGATAAGCATCCCAAATAAAAAAGCCGATACCCACAATACCAGACATGACGATTTCTGCCGCAATAATCGCTAACCAAGCTAAACCAATGGAAATTCTTAACCCAGTGAAAATATAAGGTAAAGCCGCAGGAATTAAGATGTTCAAGAAATACTCTTTTTGAGAAAGTTGTAAGACTTTAGCAACGTTATTATAATCATTAGGAATCTCTTTTACTCCCACAGCAGTGTTAATTAAAATTGGCCACAGAGAAGTAATGAAAATTACAAATAATGCGGCTGGTTCATTTTGTCTTAAAGCTGCTAAGGAAATAGGAACCCAAGCTAAAGGAGGTACAGTTCTTAATAGTTGAAATAAGGGATCTAAGGCTTTAGACATGGTTTGATTCACACCAATTAAAATCCCTAAACCAATACCCACAATTGCGGCTAAAGTATAACTAATAGCTACCCGTTGTAAACTAGCGAAAATTTGCCAAAATAACCCTTTATCAATTCCTCCCCGATCATAAAATGGATAAAGAATTAACTCCCAAGTTTCTTGAACTACTTGAATAGGTCCGGGTAATGTTCCAGCAATTAAAGAAAATACTTGCCAAATCACCAGGAAAACCACAATAGCAATTGTTGGTGGTATAATTTCCGGTAATTGTTTACTAATAAATACAGATATAGCACTATCAGAATTGTTACTATTACGACGTTTGGCGGTAAATGTAGTCATGATTTTCTCCTAATTTTGTTGATTTTTTGTTTTGTGATTAATCAATTAAATATTGTTGTTGATTGATTTTCTATTTTTGATTTCAGCAAATATTCTCAGTCCTAAATATTGACTTTCTTGATTTTTAAACTCTTTAAATAGGCTGTGGGATTTTCTGGATCAAAAGTTACACCATCAAAGAATGTTTCTAGTCCACGAGATGTATTATTAGGAATATCTGCCTCCATAATTCCTGCTTCTTTAGCAGCTTCGCGCCAAATATTTTCTTTGTTAACTCTGTCTATTAAATCTTTGGCTTTGTTTAAATATTCTGGTGGTAAAAATCCCCAACGAATGCTTTCAGTTAAAAACCATAAATCATGACTTTTATAGGGATAAGACACACTACCTCGTTCATCTTTCCAATACAATACTGCCATTGATTTATCATTAATCACACGACCATTACCCATATCATAATTACCTTGTAGGGAATCTTTCAGGAAGGTTGGTGTTAAATTAAAGTAGTTTCTTCGTCCTAAAATTGCCGCCGCCGCTTCACGGTTTTCAAAGTTATCTAACCATTGTTGTGCTTCCATAATAGCTTTCAAAATGGCTTTGGTTGCTTGGGGATGAGTGTCTACCCATTCCGCTTTCATGGCAAAGTATTCTTCAGGATGATTTTTCCACATTTCTGAGGTTAATACGGCTAAAAAACCAATTTTGTCTTTCACAATTCGATAAGGCCAAGGATCTCCGGTACTGAACGCATCCATTGTTCCTGTTCTCATGTTGGCTACAGTTTGGGCAGCAGATACAGGAATTAATTTCACATCTGTATCAGGATTAATTCCACCTGCTGCTAACCAATAACGTAGCCAAAATTCTTGATTAACTTTGCCAAAAGTAAAGGCGGCTGTAAAGGGATTTTTTGTACTTTTTAATTGATCAAAAACTATTTTTCCACCTTTAGCTAAATCTAGTCCAATTTCTTTACCTGCGTGTTTATTAGCGATCGCAATTCCATTACCTTGAGTATTTAATTGGGCTAATACATACATAGGAATTTTGGTATTTCCTTTAGTAATTAACCCTTCTGTCATTAAATGCGGCATGGGCATTTGATATTGTCCACCATCTACACCTCCACCAGCAGAACCAATTTCGGTATTATCTCGCATTGAACCCCAAGATGCTTGTTTAGCAAGTTGTACATTTGTCATTCCCCATCTTTTAAAAAAGCCTAATTCTTGGGCAATAATTAATGGCGCAGCTTCTACAATAGGAATATATCCTAATTTAACAGTAGTGGTTTCTGGTGTAATTTCTGGTGTTAATTTAACTGCTTCGGCTTGTTTCGCTTGGGCTATACCTCCTGGTTCTGGCGGATTTCCTAAACAACCTTTAAGTAATACTGCACTGGCTGAAACTCCAGCCGTGACGATGAACTTACGGCGAGAAATTTGGTTAAAAAATTCAGACATGAAACATCTCCCTGGTGAAAGAATTTATTTTTTAAACATGAAAATTTAGACAAAGAAATAAATTCTTGGCTTTACTATTGAAATTCCTAGTTATATCTAGGCATTCAAAATTAGCTTTTTATGTAAAAAAGTTAGTTTGTATACTTTGTGATAAACATGGTTTAGTTTCTTAACCTAGTATGAACAAGAGGCATCACTCAGCTAGTAAAATCTAGTTTACAGTGTTTCTGATCAAAGTGATCAATTCTCAACTCGAATTATTAAATAAATATTATATTGGATACATAAGTAAAAACTTATAGTTTGGGCTTAATTTTGTGGAAAGTTTCTAATATATATTGTTTAATTAATGATAATGATTATTTCTAATCTATGGTTTTCGTAATCTTGGGTTTAGTTAATTACAGAAAAAGGACATGAATAGATAATTTTGATGTTAACTATTAAATAAACTCTTCATTCATAGATGAATTTGATGATAACCATTTTTTATAAATTAGGGTTGATACAGCAGACTTCAAGAATAATTGTAGCTTGCTTCCCGCAGCTTGCGTGGCGAAGCCATAGGGTACGCAGATAAACGCAGATAAACGCAGATAGGAAGGGATGAATTAATGGAGTTCATAATTCTGTGCAGTCTCTTGAATTCTGCTGTATTTTCAGCCTTTACCACCGGTAAAGGTAACACCTTGAATTAAGTAGCGGTTAAAGAAAGCATAAATAGCTAAACCTGGCAGAGTAAACACCATTGAAGCTGCCATAATGTAGTTCCAATAGCTGATATATTGACCTTTAAATGTATTTAGTCCTAAAGGTAAAGTAAACATTTCTGGGTCAAAGAGAATCACTACAGGGAGTAAAAAATTATTCCAACTACCCATAAAGACAAAAACCGCTTGTGCGGCTAATGCTGGTTTAGCTAAAGGTAAAACTATATACCTAAAAATTCCCCAGGCATTTAAACCATCCAATTGTCCAGCTTCTTCTAGTTCTCTAGGGAAATTGACAAAAAACTGCCGCATCATAAAAATGAAAGTAGCATTGACCATACTCGGAACAATCATCCCTGGGTATGAATTTAGCCAACCGATGACTTTTAAAATTAAAAATGTGGGAATTAGGGTAATTTGCGCTGGCACTACTAACACGGTCAAAATCAGGAAAAACCAGCACTGTTTACCCCGAAAATGCAATCTTGCGAGGGCATAACCTGCCATTGAGTTAAATAGCAAGTTTAAAATTGTGACAGTAACACCAATAATCACACTATTAAATAACCACCGCCAAAATAAAGGTTCTTGCAGAAATATTTGTTTGTAATTATCGAGAGTAAAATGTTTGGGGATAAAATTAAATTCACCGCTAATAATCTCGGATAGAGGCTTAAATGATGCAGAAAATGCCCAGAGAAAAGGAATTACGGTAATAATTCCATAAACTGTGAGGAAGATATATAACAGCACTTTCAACCAGAAACTACCAAAGATTTTATTCAAATTTTATAACCTCCGAAAAATTGCCTCTGAATTAATGTGAGGATAATAATTACAAATGCTAGTAAAAAGGCAATTGCTGCACCATATCCCATTTGTAAATTCCGAAATACGGTTTGATAAATCAGCAGGACTAAGGTGAGAGTAGCGTTATTTGGTCCACCTGTCCCTCCAGAAAATATATAAGACTGATCAAATAATTGAAAAGTCCCAATTATTCCCATAGCCATGACAAAGAAAGTCACAGGTTGCAATAAAGGCAAAGTAATATAAATAAACTGTTCCCAATTATTAGCACCATCAAGTTCTGCTGCTTCATAAAGAGTTTGGGGAATATCCTGTAAAGCTGCTAAATAAATCACCATAAAAAACGGTGCTGTTGACCAAATATTCATGATCATAATCCCTTTCAAGGCAACAGATGGATCTCCCAACCAATTATAAATAGGCAGGTTGAGAAAAGCCAAAAAATTGTTTAATAGTCCATTTGTGTTATAAATCCACATAAAAATTAGTGTCAAAACTGCTGAAGATGTAACTGTCGGTAAAAAGTAAAGAATCCGCCACCAATTTTTACCATGAATGCCAGAATTGAGTGTCACAGCTAAACCTAAAGCCAAAATAGTTTGGGTGGGAACAACAATAGCCACATATTCTGCGGTATTTTTTAAAGCAATTCCCACTCTTTCATCTGTTAGCAATCTTTGGAAATTACCCAAACCAATAAAACGATAGTTAATACCTCCCAACATTTGAACTTTGTGTAAGGAAAGAAATACAGCATAGAGAATAGGCAAAATTACAAATGTGCCTAAAACTAAAATACTGGGAGTTATGAATAAATAAGCTGTAAAATTTTCTCGAATCTGTCTATTACAGTGATTTTCTCGGAAATGAAACACATTTTTATATCTCACGCAGAGGCGCAAAGTCGCAAAGGAAGAAAGGAATAGAAAAATTAGAGTATGGTCTTTGCAATTAAAGGGGTTTACTGCTGACTGCTAAACTCTACATATCTGCCTTAATTTGTTTGTTTGCTGCATCTTGTGCCTTTAACATTGCCTGTTTTAATGGTTGTTGTCCTAGTAAAACACTAATAAATTGATTATCAAAATTGTTGATAATTGCGGCAGGATTTTTACCTAATTGCCAGGGTGTCGCATAATTAACTCCTGCTACTAATGATGATCTCAGACGGTCTTGATCATAACCTAACTGTTGTGCCACTGATTTACGGGCTGGTAATGCAAATCCTTTAGCTGTCCATTTTTTCATGCCTTCTTTACCTGTTAGAAAAGAAATGAGTTCCCAAGCTTCTTTTTTATGGGGTGCTTGTTTATTCATGACATAAGCAACAGTAAAAACCATTGTGGATTTTTGATTATTAATTTCTGGTATTTCTGCTGTGGCAAATTCTAGTTTGGGAAAGGTTTCTTGTAAATAGGGAATTGCCCAATTCCCTTCAATTACCATTGCTACTTTATTTTGTCCAAACATTTCACTCCCGGAATTTGTGCCGACATCAGATTTTTGGGCGGAAGATCGATCTTTTTGATATTGGTTAATTACTAATTCCAAACCTTGTAATCCTGGATTATTTGCAAAGGTAGCATAACCATTTTTATCAATAATTTCCCCTCCAAAAGCTGTAATTTTGTATGCTTGACGGGCTAATTCAGGAATTTCACCAAAGCCATATTTATTGAGTTTGCCTGTTAATTGTTTTGAATAGCTGCGGAGTTGTTCCCAGGTAGTGGGAGGACTGGTTAAACCCACTTGATTAAATGCTTGTTTGTTATAAAATAGGGCTAAGGTGGAATAGTCTTTAGGTAAACCATAAATACGATTTTGGTAGGTAAAATTCTTGAGTAAGTTGGGTTCTATATCTGTGAGGTCAAATTTGGGTTTAATGTATTTATCAAGGGGTTCTAGGACATTCTGACCCATTAAGAAAGGGGCTTCTAGTGCGTCGAGATAAAATACATCTGGTGCAGCTTCTCCTACTAAGCGGGTTTTAATTACATCCATATATTGATCAGAAATCGCTTCATATTTGACTTTGATCTGGGGATGCTGCTTTTCAAAGTCTTGAATTACCTGTTTTAAAAGTTTTTGTTCTAGAGGATTTCCTGTCCAACCGCTGAGTTTAACGGTAATGAATGGGGGTGGTTTTAGTAATAGCCAATTGTGATAACTAATAATAGCGATCGCTATTATTATTACCAATCCTAAAAAGTTAAATAATCTCTTTTTTCTCACAATTTAATTGAGATGAATTCAGAATTGATGTCAATACTGTTCGGTTAAGAGACAACCCAACAAAAGTCCGTAAATGTTGGGTTTCCTAACTTTAAACCAACCTACCAGATTTAAATACAAAAACCCCACCTCCCCGCAAGCGACGAGGGGATTTAAGATGTATGTTATTTGAGTACATACGATTATAATTTATTTCAAATGCTGGTATGGATCATCTCTCTATGGGATGGGTTTGAGTTCTATATTTTGTTAATGAAATCACGGAAACTAAAATGATAGAAGCTGTAGTAAGTATTTTCTGATCTATTTTCTTAGACTAAAAATTCTACCCAATTTTCTAATAATTCCTCAACATCATATTCATCAGTATTTAGGAAATTGGCAATATCTGTAACTGATATGGGTTGTGTTGTCTGGGCTAAAACTCCTTCATTAAATCAAAACCTGTTGGATAAGTTTTATACTTAAGGTCGCTTATTTGCGGACTTTTGTAATAAAATTTTTATCCGACCATTTTTAACTCTCCAAAGACATCATTCATCTCTTGCTCAATTCTCTTCAGTTTTAGCTGTATTTTATTTTTAAATTCAGCATCTAGTGTTTCATTCAATTGGTTATAAACTGCTTCATAATCAATTTCTAAAATTGCGAAACGTTTTTCCAATTCCCTGACTTTAATTTCTTGTACTCGATTAAAAGAACGAGAAGAATTTATTGGTTTTTGCTGCATGGCTTGATTTGAAAAATCCCCAGTTTCCACTAACACAGTTATAGGCATCCTAAATGCCGCTTTGACTCCCTTTCGCTTTTTCTCTGCGGGTACAGCCATACCCACAACTTCCTGTAATGGTTTATCCCACACAGGAGAACCACTAAAACCAAGCTCAATCTGATATCCAGGAACTTTAATGGCTTCTATCTGGATCGAGCGAGTAGCTTGGGCATCAAGCAGTTCACTATTTAACACAGTTGTAGGCATCCCAAATGCCGCTTTGACTCCTTCTCGCTTTTTCTCTGCGGGTACAGCCATACCCACAACTCCCTGTAATGGTTTATCCCACACAGCAGAACCACTAAAACCAAGCTCAATCTGATATCCAGGAACTTTAATGGCTTCTATCTGGATCGAGCGAGTAGCTTGGGCATCAAACAGTTCACTATTTAACACAGTTGTAGGCCTCCTAAATGCCGCTTTGACTCCCTTTCGCTTTTTCTCTGCGGCTACAGCCATACCCACAACTCCATGTAATGATTTATCCCACACAGGAGAATCACTAAAACCAAGCTCAATCTGATATCTAGGAACTTTAATGGCTTCTATCTGGATCGAGTGAGTAGCTTGGGCATCAATCAGTTCATCATTAGCCCAGACACCAAGATCATATCCTTGGGGAAAGCCAAAGAGCCGGAAGGTAAGAAGATGGTACTGATTCACTAAAAAATCAGCGCCAACAACTTTACAGTTTTTATTATAAATGCGAGCAAGCGCACTTCTAAAGGTTTGAAAGTAATTTTCAGTTGACATACAATCTATAAATCCTGGTACACTGCGTTTCTCGCCCAGATGGTAAAGCGACTCTCTCCGTAGCAAGAGATGTATCTTCTGATTCCTCAATTTCCACTAGAAATTTACCGCCATTTTCTAGCTCAAATTCAACCAATTGCTTTTCTAGCATATATATAATGTTAAATAGACTATGTATTGTCAAGTATACAATATTGTCTGCTTATTGGAAAAGCAAAAACTACCACTAGCAATCAATACTGTTCGTATACTAAAAACGGGTTAAAATTGTCATTCTGAACGAAGTGAAGAATCTCCGAGATATGGCACTGCATTACGTTATCCTCCTTATAACATCAGTTCATGTTTCATCAGTTTTCCGGTATCATTTGGTGCTTTACGCTACCACTAACGCACTCTAAGTATTTGCTCTTTGAACTTATGTTGGCAGGTATAATGACAACTCTGAACTAAATTACCTGATATTCCATGACCAACCCTCGTCAAGTTGCCTTTATCGCCCTCAAAGAAGCTTATGCTGGTGTTGCTTTAGACTATTGTATTTCCACCGTCCCCTTATAGCCATCAATGCGAACTTCCTGACCATCTTGCAGCAAATACGTCGCACCACGCACATCCATAACAGCAGGAATACCGTATTCACGGGCGATAATTGCCCCGTGAGAAAGTTTACCCCCAGCTTCAGCAATTAAACCCCCAGCTTGCACGAGGATAGGGGCCCAACCGGAATCTGTGTAAGGAACTACAAGGATGGTGTTTTTATCAATATCATGGGCTTCTTGCAAAGTTCGGACTACTTTCACCCGTCCTTGAATTTGTCCTTGACTAGCAGGAATACCTAATAAAATGTTGTCAGAGGGATCAATTACCGGGGCAATGGGGTGAGGAGGATTATAACCGTAAACTACGGCGGGAATTTGCGTAATTTGGCTATCTTGGAGAAATTGCGATCGCCTTTTTTCGACTAATGCCAATAAATGATTCCTAAAAGCTACATCTGAATTAATCACTAAATCACGAATTTCATCTAACTGGAGAAAGAAAATATCTCCTAATTGTGTTAATACCCTAGACTCCAGCCAAATCTGTTCCAAAGCCAAAAATGTCCATCGTAATTCAGCTAACAAGCGAGAATAAACTTCCGTTACCCGTCCTTTCAGATCAACTCGTTTTTGCACTAAATTTGCCTGTTCGGGACGGGAATCATCTAAATTTGGCAATTCAGGTGCTTGTAATAACTGGATAAATAATTGTCTAACTATTTGGGGATTTTCTCGCCAAGTGGGAACAGAAATATCTGTACCGACTTCACTTAAATAACCATAATCCTCAATCAATTCGTCAATTTCATCTAAAATTCTTTCCCCTGCGGGCGTTTCTGCCAATTGTGCAAATACTTGTTCTGGTTTAAAATCATAGTTACCAGCTATTAAGATTTGTTTAGCATCCGCAACCAGAAGACGCATAGCTCTTAATGATGCTACCTCTGGGGTGACACTATTATCAATTTCCTCTGTCTTTGCCCCCAAAACCGCTTGGCGAATAGCTGCACTCAAAGGGGCTAAAATACTGTAGTAAGTTCCCCGATGCAATAAGTTGAGAATTAAATCTATTCTAGTTAATAATTGATCTAGTGATAATTCGGCAATGACGACATTTGATAATTGGGTTAATCCCGGAATGAAAACTTGGCGATAATCCGATTTAAAATCTTTGTCTAAATCAATTTCCCGCTTGAGTAACTTTGTTAGTCCTGGTAAATTAGCTAAAGTGGAATTTAGAGCAGGTTTACTCATACTTGCACCTCTAGTCAGAAATTCCAAACTTTCTGGAGGTAATCCCATTTCCAAAAAGATTTCTCCTAACAAGGAAGCATTAAAATAGGCTCTAGAATAATGCAATGTTGCTGTTGTGGCAAAATCTAAGCGTTTAGCACGATCACCCAAAACTATACTAAAAATTTCTCCCCACACACCACAGGTTAAAGGAGAATTAATAGACCAAGTTAAGGGGTGAATAACTCCCGGAATTACCTCAGCGGCGATTTTCCTTGTCCATAAGGGTAAAAGCGTAGTGATTGGTCTTGCCTGTAATACCCACAGATTTTGACCATCATAACTCCATTCAATGTCTTGGGGAATACCCAAATAACGTCTTTCTAAACGACGGGCTAGGTATGCAACTTGCTTAATTAATGCTTGGGGAACTTTCCCATTGCCTTCAAATTGCAGACAAGACAATTTTTCATCACCAGCAACCACGACTAGATATTGTTCTGGTGTCACTTTTCCCGATACGATTTGCGTAGGACTACCAGATACAGCTTCGATAACTACACCCTCACCCTGTTGAGAAATGGGATCTCGGCTAAAAGCTACGCCAGAGAATACGCTTTGAACTTGTTGCTGAATGAGTACCCCCATTGCTGCATCTTCTGATCTGCTGCGACGGCGATATTCGACGGCACTGGGATGATTATAGGAGGCTTGGACTTGAGCGATCGCTTGTCGCAGTTCTGCCTTACTGATCACATTTAAAATTGTTTCATACTGTCCCGCTGCTGATGCCTGTTGGGAGTCTTCCCCAATGGCAGAAGAACGCACTACTAAAGGTGAAAGTTGTGATGGTTGCAGAAAATCAATTAAAGGTGTGGGATCATCATCAGGAGATAATACCCAACCTTTCGGAACTGCATAACCCCAACGTTTAAGTTGCGATAATGTTGCAGATTTAGCTCCTACGACTTCCCCATCTAAGTCATCATCTAAAGTAATAATCTTCTCCTCATGATTTAAATATGCCATCATTGGTTGAGATTCTGGATTTGCTTCCTCAACTGGGAGATTTAAATCATCAGGAATTTGGTTATAAATCCAGTAAATTAATGCCGACAAGGCAAAAGCAGCGATAATTCTGGCTATATCCTGGGAATGGACAATCCCCACAAATAGGGGAAATATGACTAATACCCCTAATTTAATTGTTTCTTTAGAGCGAGTAATCAAAAAGCCAATAGCTGCAAGTAAGCTAACAAAGGCAGCTACCAAAGGATCATGTGCCAGCAATCCCCAAGCGACGTTTGTTGTTCCTGCCCCTTTAGTAGCCACGTATCTACCGATAACCAAGGCAATTAAAGCAATAATTTCGGAGAATGGTTGTGAAGGAAAACAATATTGGGCAATTGTGACAACAGCAACGCCCTTGACGGCTTCAGAGACGACACAGATGCTTCCTGCTAATTTACCACCGTGATAAAATGCCGCTGCAACGCTAATATTTCCTGTCCCCATATTGGCTAATTTTTTACCACTCAGGGCATAAGTAATCCAGGAAATGAGCGGTATTGCCCCTAACAGTGGACAAAAAATTAAAATAATTAAGATCCCAAAAAAATTAATCATTATTTTATAATCTAAAATTTTAGAGCGGAAATTTCTCAGTTTGTTGTTAACAAAAATAACTATTTACTATATAGGACACTAGAGAGCAATGGTAGTCTTACTTGCTAGTGTCCTGAATTGTTATTCTCGGAATCTATCCTAGTGCATAAGCACCAGTAAGCGCCCATAGAATCAGTCCAGCAATTGATCCTAAAAGTACCACAGTGGAGATGGTAATTAGTTTAGGTGAATCTGCACCTTCAAATTTCATAATTCCGCGATTTAAATCGGACATTGTTTTCTAAGCCTCCTTGATTACAGGGCTAATCTGTCCGTTCTGATTTTAATCCTTCTGTTGCCAGATGGTGTTAAATTCTCATTACGATTTTTTTCCAGCTTGGCTACAGCAGGTAATAGCGGATTTATTTTTTAATTGTTTGTGCTGTGACCATGAGAATTAGTGTTTATTTCTTTCTCTATAGAGAAATTGAGAAGTTGCATAAATTAAAATTTGATTTATCTACTTTTTACCGAATTTAATAAACTAAATCATAGCCCCCTCCTCGCAAGCGGGGAGGGGTTCTTTATTGCCGAAAAGATTAATTATCCTTAATCCAAAGTGCTAAACCACCACCACGACCACGGGCAGCAATCAAGTTTTCGGTAATTAGAAAGAAAGCAAAAAAAGGTAATTTAGCTATAGGTTGGTTATCAAAGTTCCCACTTTCAACTTTACCAGAGCGAATTTGTTTATTGACAAACATCCAATTAAATAAACTAATTTGCATTTGGGTAAAATCAAAAGCCAATAAATTCTTTTTTCCTAAATATTTTATTGGTCCTGTGAGTTTCAATAAAATCCCTCCCAATTGGACCTGATTAGCAATTTCCCCCTTTCCTAAAGTCTGTTCTTCTGTGCTACTAAAACAAAGATGAATTTTCGTAAATTTCGGGACATACCAACCCTTACCTAAAATAATTCCGCCCCGGTTTCTAACTTTTTTAGTCCCAGTAGCAAAACAAAGTCGCCATTTACCACCCAGAGATTCAAAAGGGTAATTTAACTTTTGTAGCTTTGCGGTTTTTTCCGCTTCCAGCAACGCATTTACTATTACTTCAGCCGAGGGAACTTGACTTCCTTCCCGATACGCAGTAGCAGTATGGGATAAGGAGGTGATAAAGTCAGAAGGGGAATGAGATATTAAATTAGCTGTCATAAAAGTATTATTGATGTAAGTATTGCTATGTTTTTTTATAACCTAACTAAATTCTAACGTTTATTTAATTAGCTTCTTAATTAGAGTATAATGAATATACGATTTTTAGCTAATAATTTTAGTCGCTAGAAACTCAAGTAATTGTTTGTGGTTTGGGAAGTGTAATAACTCACCTGTAGATATAAAGAGGTGGAATAATGGACACTAGAAAACTCCTGAAGTCATATAAATCAGGAGAAAGGAATTTCTCTGGCATAAATCTGCACCAAGCTAAGTTAAATCATGTTGATTTGAGAGGAATAAATTTAGAAGCAGCAGATTTAAGCGGTGCTGATCTTAGTATGGCAAATTTAAGCGATTGTAATCTTAGTAGAGCAAATTTAACTAATGCTGATTTAAGTAGAGCAAATTTAGAAAATGCAAACTTAAGTGAAGTCAACTTAATTGGTGCTGATTTAACCAGAGTCAGCCTCAAAAAAACTAACCTGAGTCGTGCTGATTTGCGAACTGCAAATTTAACTTCAGCAAACTTGGTAGGTGCAAACCTTAGTCAAGCAGAAATGAGTGGTGCTGACTTGACCGGTGCAAATCTCCATAAAGCCAATTTAATTGATAGTAATATCAATGAAGCCGAATTAATGGGCGTTGATTTAACAACAACTATCATAACTGAACTTGAGATAACTGGAGAAATTTTGCATATAGGTTTATCCCATAAATGGATAACTTGGGCTGGTAGTTATTGATATTTTGACAACCTGGCAAAATCAATATAACACCAATTTGAAAAAAGCATGAAATAAATAGATTAACATAGGCGGGGTTACTCGCCTTTTATGTGATCATAATTTGTATTATTTGAGATTTTTAATTTATTTAAATAACACTTCAATTTTTGTCTTACCTTCTTCCTATCTCCTTTCTGCCTCCGCGCCTCTGCGTGAGATCTAAAAATGTGATTCATTTATCTAAAAATGCCTGTAAAAAGCTGACAAGAATTTTTAATAAGTAAAATGTCCGCGAGGGCGGACATTATTAGGGCTTCTGTCACTTTTATTGGCTACAATCATGTCTGGAACATGATGTTTTTATTGTTGATGATCAGAATAAAAAAATCAAGTCTTTTTCCGATATAAACTAGACATAATTAAGTGGATTATATCTTAGAGGAGTCAGGAGTCAGGAGTCAGGAGTCAGGAGAAAGAAAGAAGAAGGAAGGAGAAGGAAGGAGAAAGAAGGAGAAAGGAAAAAGGACAAAAGAGAAAGAAAGAAGAAGGAAGGAGAAAGGAGAAAGGACAAAAGAGAAAGAAAGAAGAAGGAAGGAGAAAGGAGAAAAGAAGGAGAAAGGAAGAAGGATATTATTATTCAGATAAAAAACATCATTCTTCAGAGTTATATCTGCGGGAAGTATAAACCCAAATATGATTATCCTGCTGAATTTGTCGCGTGTGGGAAGAACCGATAATAATGACAGTTCGCATATCTGCTAATGCTGGTTCTAACTCTTCCAGGGTAATTACCTTAACTTCTTCTCCCTTCCTCCCTAGATTTCGTCCTAAGACGACTGGGGTATGAGGTTTGCGGTGTTCCATTAAAATCTTTTTCGCGGCTGCTAGTTGCCAAGTGCGTTCTTTTGATACAGGATTATAAAAAGCAATCACAAAATCACTTATAGCCGCAGCGGTAATGCGTTGAGCGATAATTTCCCAAGGTTTTAAAATGTCAGAGAGAGAAATCACACAGAAATCATGCCCCAAAGGCGCACCAATCCTGGCTGCTGCGGCTTGCATAGCAGAAATACCAGGAGCGACTTGAATATCAATTGTTTGCCATTCTGGTTGATGATATTGCTCTAAAACCTCAAAAACAGCCGCTGCCATTGCGTAAATACCGGGGTCGCCGGAAGATACAACTACTACATATTTTCCCTCTGCGGCTAACTCTAAGGCCTGATATGCCCTTTCTGCTTCTACTCGATTATCTGATTCATGAACGCGCTTACCATCGGCAAGATGTCCAATTAAATTAATATAGGTTTTATAACCAACTAAATCCGTTGCTGCTTCTAGAATTTCTTTTACTTGCGGTGACATCCATTGAGATGCACCTGGACCTGTACCAATAATAGCTAATTTTCCCTGGGGTTGTCCTGTGGTGGGGTTAATAATTTTAGTTGAGATGGCGATCGCTATCTTGGCAGGATGATACACTAAACAATTAGAGCTAGGATTGCCCAAATTTTCGGTAACTTGAATAATTAACTCACCATTTTCATCAATAGGTAAATTACTCTCACTCAACCAAGGTGCTGTTCCCTCTAACCTAACTTTTCCCCCCGCTAATAAATCAGCAATAAATTTTTTCCCATGTTCTGGGTTAGCTAAATGATATCCAGAGGGAGGAGACAACAAAGCAGTATGAAAGCGGATATCTCCTGTAGTGGTAATTGCTGGTTTTATATTAAGTGCTTCCCCGACTTGACGCGCTAAATCATTAACACCATTTAAACCACCCAAAAGTGGAACTACAGCACTACCATCTTCCGCTACAGCTAAAACTGGCGGTTCTTGTCCTTTGTCAGTCAATAAAGGTGCAATTGTTCTAATAAGAATACCAGCCGCACAAATACCAATTATGGGTGTACCAGCGGCGAATAATTCTCGCACAGTTTCGCCAAAATTGCTAAAGCTAATATCAACATCATGAGTACGATTAACTAAACCATATAGTTTCGCACCTGGTAAGACATTGGTAATTTTTCGCCCCACCATAACGCTATTCTGACTCAAAACCACAACCGCAGGGGCTACCCTTGTATTCATAGAAAATCCTAATCCTGTAAACCCTTAAACCTTTGCGCCTTTGCTTCTTTGTACCTTTGCGCGAAACATAATTTGTGACAACTACAACTTACTTTTAGTAGGAATCACAATCATAGAAAAATAAGGTACATCCTCTGGATTAACTTCATCAAGGGGCAATATCCGCTGTTGTGTGCTTGTAGCCCGTTCAATGTATCTAGCCCGTGAAGCTAGTCCTAATTCATGGAGAAGATTCCTAATTTTCGGAAAATGACGACCAAGTTTCATAATCGCCGCAGCATCAGTAGATAAAAGCTGACTAGTGAGAACTTCTACTGGTAATGGTGCAGGTAAAACCGTCAGGACATCATTGTAATAGGTGAATGGTAAACCCAAAGCCACCGGACAGGCCATAAGTGAGGAAACTCCGGGGACGACTTCCGTTTTGTACTTATCAGATAACCGAGTGAAAAGGTACATAAATGAACCGTAGAAAAACGGATCTCCTTCACAGATAACCACCACATCCCGACCTGCTGCTAAATGGTCAGCAATAGGTTGAGTTTCTTGGTCATAGATAGATTTAGCCTTTTCTGGTTCTAAGGCGCGAGGCAGATGAAATGCTACCTCAATCTGACTATTATCCAAGTATGAAGAAACGATTTTTCTGGCAATACTTTCTTTATCTGTAGCTGATTGATAAGCGATAACTGGGGCAGAACGGAGGAGACGCAAGGCTTTTAAGGTGATGAGTTCAGGGTCTCCAGGTCCCACACCAATTCCATAAAGACGACCTCCAGAGTTAGTCATTACTCTTCCTCACTTGCTAAAGCGTTAACAGCAGCCGCAGCGATCGCACTTCCGCCCCGTCTACCATGTAAAGTCATAAATGGGACATTGCGGCTATCTGCGGCCAATGCGACTTTTGACTCGACTGCACCCACGAAACCAACAGGAAAGCCCAAGATTAACGCCGGTCGAGGAACTCCCTCGTCTAGCATTTCTAATAACCTAAATAGGGCTGTGGGGGCATTCCCAATCACCACAATTGCCCCTTCTATATGGAAACGCCAAAATTCTAAAGCCGCTGCTGACCTGGTATTTCTTAATCTTTTGGCTAATTGTGGCACTTCTGGATCATTGAGTGTACAGAGAACTTTATTATTCTTGGGTAATCTTTTTCTGGTAACACCTTCCGCTACCATGTAAGAATCACACAAAATCAGTGAACCGCCAATTAGGGCTTTTTTTCCGGCTTCTACCGCTGTAGATGAATATTCTAAGTCATTGACAATATCCGTCATTCCACAGGCGTGAATCATGCGGACAGCAACTTTCGCTACATCTTCAGGGAATCTTTCCAGATTGGACTCTGACCGAATAATTGCAAAGGAATTACGATATATTTCGTTACCATCACGGATGTAATCAAACATGAGATTTTTAGGTTGTAAAGGTTAAATTGGACTGTGATTTTTGTGATTTATTTGATTAAGATGATTGGATAAGTACCTGTGCAATATTAATTTCCTATTTTTTTATTCTGTATCCTTGATTGGATAAAGCATACAGACAATTGAAATGTGAAATATATTTGGCTTAATACTTAAATAATTGATTTAATTGGTGGCTGTGACGCTGAATAAATTGTCCAAAGGTTTCTTGTAAATTTAGACGTTGTTTTTGATACACTGCCAACATTTCTGGAATCAAAATCGGAATTTTCGCTATAGTCACATATTCATAAAGTAAATGACCCAAAACATAAACTTGATAGCCAGGGGTTTCTGTGGTAATACCAAGTAAAGTAATATCAGCTTGTGTGTGTTGAGCGCAAGATTTGCCACAACCACTAAAGTGGATATTGACTGAAGAATCTAGAATCATCAGACTGTCCAGGTATTTTACCAAATTTAAGGCATCATCTTTAGTTTCTGTGGCCGCAGCAGCACAACCCCGTTTCCCGGAACAAGCTACTAAAAAACTTTTGATGTCGGTTGGTGATGAGTTTAAACCTAAATTGGTAATTTCTTGCTCAACTTCGCTAATTTGGTTTTGGGGAATATCGGTTAATAGTAAGTTTTGCCAAGGTGTTAACCTGATATTACTATCACCATACCTTTTGGCAATATTTGCTAAACCTCTAATTTGCGAAGTTTCTAATCTTCCCAAGGGTAAGACTATGCCAATATAATATAATCCGGTTTGGCGTTGGGAATGAACGCCAATATGAGTTTTTTCTCGCAGAGGCGCAAAGGCACGGGGAGGAGTTTTTGTAATTTTCAGTATAGCTGGTTTGAGGTTTTCTTGGACTTGGTGAAGATATTCTTTAACTGTGATGTTATTGATTATTTCTCGTAACCGTAATTTGCGACGGTTTTTGGTGTCTATGTGTTTGAGGTAAGTTTCTGCTAATGCTGCTAAGACTTGTATTGCCTCTGCTGGTTTGCATAAAATTCCTGTGTCTTTTGCTGGTTCTCCTTTTTCTCCATGACTGAGATATAACCGTAAATATACATTGCTGTTATTTAATTCGGCTGCCAATATAATATCATTGGGTTGATATCTTACGGAAACTTTGCCTCCACTATCGAAGCAAACGCTAAATTTTGCAGATAATTCACCAAGCTGAGAATGTGCGGTAATATATTCTTCCCAAGCTTTCACTAAGAAACGAGTATCTATTAATTCTTCTATATCAATACCCGCTGTGGGATTGGTCATGATGTTGCGGATATGATCTATCTTGGCATTGGTAGAAGCTAAACCTAATGCTTGGAATTTTTTCAGAACTTCAATATTTATGCTTTGTTGAATTTCTCTAATTTGAATATTAGCGCGGTTAGTAATATCAATATAGCCACTACCATGATTATCAGCAATATCTGCAATAGTCTGAAATTGTTGATAATTGATGATTCCCCCTGGTATTCTTAGCCGATAAAGAAGACCGTCTTGGGCTGGTGTGCTGTAAAATAATCCCGGACAAGCGGTAAATGGAATTTGCAAAATCATGACTCCTTCTCTGTGTGACGCAGAGACAGAATGGAAGTGAATACTTGAGAGTTAGCATTCTGACTTACTCAATGTGAGATTTTTAATTAAACTTCAATCACCTCAAATTGCTTTACAGTTGCGGCACAGTCTCGGAATTGAACCGAAGTTTCCTAACTCTCAGATTTAGTAGTTTACCATAAGATGGTATTTTTGGCTATTGTCAATTTTTTTAATCATTAGGAGGATGCCAACCACTCATTACCCAACGTTTACGAGCAACTATAATAACAGGGTTATTCATACGTAACCTAATTATTGTAGCGCGACCTATAGCAGTAATACCCTCAACTTTTGTACCGTCAGCACTCCAGATAAAATGTTCTGACCAAATCTGTTTACGAGGATTAAAAAGTGATATTGTTTCACAACTTAAAGGATCTATAGACTCAGTTAAATTACTTTTATATTCATTACAAGAACGACAAGCTAAACACAAATTTTCAAAAGTTGTATCTCCTCTTTGTGAAACTGGTTGAATATGATCATAGGTCATAGTAATACCGCTATTTACTTCGGATGTTAAGCAATAACAGCAACGTGATTTATCATTATCAATGATTTGTTTTCTTAAATTTTCAGAAATATAAGTAGACACAACAATTTCAATATTTTAAAGATTTGGTAAACTATATCCACGCCAACGAAGTAAAACTGCGGATTGGGCTTTACGTAACATGAAAAGATCAGCTTTATATCGCAAAGATGTTAAATTTAATCTTTCTGTTTCTGTTAGTGTACTATGAGAATTTTTCTCTAGTAAGCTATTGTATTCTTCCATATCTGTTACTGTTTTATGACTATGGAAAATTTGCCAAAGAGCATTATCATTTAACTTATCTAAAGCTGCTAGTTCGGCTTGAAATTCCTCTGGTACATCATCCCATGCTGGTGGACTACCCACTTGTAAAGCATGAAGTATAACCTCCTCTAAAGGGCGCTGGGTAGCATGGGCGGTATTAACTAACCGTTGATAGATAATTTCGGGTATTTGTAGTGTAATAGTTTCAGTAGGCATATTAAATTACTGCGTTAATTTTTACTAAGACTATTGATATTTTTATTATATCCTAAAAAATGGTTTTTAATTGAGTTTTGTAAGTGCTAGACAAATCAGGATCACTTTTTCCACAAGCAATAAAGTCACTTTGTTTAAATAAAGCAAGAGGATCATTTTCTGGCTGTTGAATTTTTTGATAATCAAGACCAATTGCGGTTTGAATAATTTGTTTGATATCTTGGCTAGTTTGTTGTTGAATGATGTTATTCTTATCAAGAATGATTTGATCTAAAGATGTATTAATGTTCATAATTTCTCCTTATAAATAGCTACAATAATTACAACAGTAATAAAATTTTTATATATACTGGTATTTTTAAATCAAATCTTGATTTTTTCCTTATTTTCTAGAGGAAAAACTGCATCAGAGAAATCAATAGTTTCACCAGCTATGGGTAAATATTCATCATTGAGATTTTCACAAAATATAATTTCTACAACATCCAAATTATCATTTTCGGAAATTATAGCTTGATAAATAAAACCATCTTCTGATTTTTTAAAAGCATCATATA
>NZ_VIKY01000070.1:0-612 GCF_009711925.1 Dolichospermum sp. UHCC 0352
GGAATTTCAACCACACCCAAATACACAGCAAGTTTCTGTAATTTGTGCAGTGATTACCGTCAGTGATACCCGTTCCCCAGATACAGATAAAAGTGGTCAATTAATTAAAGAACTACTTTTAGCTGATGATCACACTGTGGCATTGTATCAGATTATCAAAGATGAACCTAAAGAAATTCAATCCCAAATGACAGCCTTGGGCGAAGATACTCGTATCAATGCCGTGATTTTTAATGGAGGAACGGGAATTGCTCCCAGGGATACTACTTATGATGCTTTAGAAAAGCTATTAGAAAAGACTTTACCAGGATTTGGGGAATTATTTCGATTTTTAAGTTATCAAGAAATTGGTTCTCGCGCTATGGCTTCTCGTGCTGTCGCTGGTGTTTATCAAAGCAAAATCATTTTTTCTCTTCCTGGTTCTAGTAATGCTGTGCGATTGGGGATGGAAAAGTTGATTTTACCGGAATTGGTACATTTGGTAAAACAATTAAATTTGCAGAATTAAACGAATCAGGATATCCAGGATTTAAGGATGTACAGGATGGGTATTTACTGTTATTTTAACATATTAATTGTCTGATAGCGAAGCGTGGCGTAGCCATATCAGGA
>NZ_VIKY01000070.1:684-2920 GCF_009711925.1 Dolichospermum sp. UHCC 0352
TGAGTCTGATAAATGTGAATTTGGTCTACTAAACCCCCAATACCAGGAATATCATCACCATAAAGCCGAAAACCCTTACCGACAGAATTAGTTAAAACTTCTGCACCTTTACCTTGATAATAAACAGGAACTGGACGATTACCATGATTTCCCCAACCATATTTAATCTGAGGATTAGAACCCCAAAAATGACCCGCTTTCATGGAATCAGATTCAGCAGTTAAAGCTTCTGCACTTTTTTCTTTGAGTAGTTCAGAAAAGTTGGGATTTAAAGTCAGATAATGATCATGATCAGCAGTAACAATCAACAGATTATTTTCCCAACCACCATTATTTTTAATCCAGTCAATTGTCGTTTTTACAGCTTTGTCAAAATCCAACACTGTCCCAATCATATTATCTATATTATCATCATGGGCAGCCCAATCAATATCACCACCTTCTACCATTAACCAAAATCCATCTTTGTCTTTAGATAAAACTGCTAAAGCTGCTTTGGTTAAATCATCAAGTGTGGGATTTTCATTAATTTCTTTCGCAATAAAAGATTGATCGGTTTCTCCAGCAAGTAGAGGACGAACTGTATCAGGTTTTTGTCCTTGGGAACTAAACAAAGAAAAATTACTTAAACCTGTATTACTGTAATCTCCATTTGCGGTACTTACAGGGAGATTTCCCTCTTGTCCCCTAGCTCCATATAATCCTAACAAGCGATCGCCCATATTTGGATCTAATTTAGCCGCAGTAGTCCCTAACTTATCAGCCGCATCTTTTCCCCGTTCTAAAAATGTGTAGTTATAGCGGTTTTGATTGGGGTTTTTACTCAATTCTGCATAGGTCGTTTTAGTGATATATTCAAATTTAGTTGGCGGTTCTACACCCGTAGGCAGAGGTTGACTACTCGCACCCGTGAGAGGATGACCACCACCTAAAATTACAGTTGGTTGATATATGCGGAGTTCCTGCTGGAGAATATTATCCAAAGTCGGATAATCACCATCATATTTATTGCGACGATTCACGTTTGCTGCTGCTGCACCCGGTGTAGCATGATCTACAGGAACAGAAGTGACAATCCCAGTAGATTTACCATGATCAGCCGCAGTTTTGAGAATAGTTTCTAAAGGTTTTTCAAATATATCCACAGAAATAGCATTGTTATAGCTTTTTACTCCTGTGTACAAAGTAGTCGCTGTATTGGCAGAATCAGGATAACTATGCTTGATATATTCAGGATCATTCCCAGGTGTCCAAGGATTTATTCCCCCACGTTGAGGATCATAACCCACTAAATTACCCACTGCATTAGGATTAAGATTTTTCCCCCCTCCAGATGGTTTATCGCCAGGATTAAATTGAGGTTGGAATTTAAACCCTGGTAACATCGGACTAGCGCCTGTAATGGAAATAGAGTTTGATAACGCAGAGTTACCCGTGCTGAAAACCCCATTACCAGGAGCAATGGTAGTACCATAGGTGGTAGCCAGGGCATAATGATCCAGAGTTTGAAAACTCAGTCCTTCCCCCTTACCAGAAGTGTAATTATATCCTTTAGCCATAGCCCCAGCGCGAGCCATTTCCCAGCCCATACCATCCCCAATCATCAGAATGACGTTTTTGGTTTTAGTGACAGGTGTAGCGGGGCTAGAATGGTTAGTCAGAGTGATGAATATACCAATACCAACTACAATGATCAACGCTGTAGTAAATAAACGGCGTTTAAATCGGAATTGTGAACTAGATTTAATTACCATTGGTAAAATGCCTGCTAGGAAATTGCTCTATGATGAGAGAATATTACAAAATGATCACAAAACTTTAAATTGACTCATCATGGCGAAAATTCAGTTTGCTAAAGGTATTGAAGAAACAGTAGTTCCAGATGTTCGGTTGACAAGAGCAAAAAAAGGTGAAAGCGGTACGGCAACATTTATCTTCACCAATCCTGATATATTGGCGCAAGATGCCACAGATGAAGTTACTGGTTTATATTTGATTGACGAAGAAGGGGAAATAGTTATTAAGGAAGTTCAGGGTAAATTTGTCAACGGTAAACCTGAATCCTTAGAAGCAATTTATGTGATGAAGTCTAATGAAGAATGGGATCGTTTTATGCGCTTTATGGAGCGTTACGCTGAGGACAATGGACTAGGATTGAGTAAGTCTTAATTAGTCATTAGTCAGTAGGGGCGAAGCATTTGGAAGATAAATTATCGGTCGTTGCAAAAAATAGTTC
>NZ_VIKY01000071.1:0-1636 GCF_009711925.1 Dolichospermum sp. UHCC 0352
CTATACATTCAAAACTTTTCAAACACCCTCTAAGGCCACGCTACGCTATCGGCGATTATAAATCGCCCAGAGAGTGTGAATTTAGACTTTTCAAACACTCTCTAAAGCAATAAACGATATCAAACTTTGATTAAATCATTAGGCATAAAAAATGGTAACCATCTTTGTAGATGAACAAGAATTAACTAAACAAATAGTCCAAGATATTGGGCGAAATGAAATTGCTATTGCTGTCAAAAAACTGCGTCAACAGGCTAAAAACTCTTGTGAACTTCCTCCAACTTGGCTACTCAACACAGCCGATGCTTTAGAAAATAACGATTGGAGTATCTTGTCAGCAGGCTTTATCAATATGGATTTTATTGGTAAAAATGGCTATTTCTTAATTATCGCACCTTACCAAATAAATCGACAAAGCCAAGCCAATGTGACGTTAAGCGCACTTTACGGGAAAATACACGATAACCAAGAACCATCTATTGAACAATTAGAAAATCTGGTGCGGGCAAAATTTGGCACACTCGGACAACCAATTCCCATAAACCTTTCCTTTACCGAGATTGCTAGTTGGGGTAATGTCAGTGGTGAAAGTGGTGAAGCCTTTGTAGTCCCACATAGATGGTGTTTTCCTAATAGTGTTTGTGGTCCTGCATTAAACAATGCAAAGGAGCAGCGACGACGTTTTTTAGGTTCCAGCCACGAATGTATCCGAAAAATATTTGAATATGAAACAGCTAATTTACTATTAGGTCCGTTAGAAGACGAAATCAATGGTGAACGCTATCGCCACCTAGATACTCAAGTTCATGAAGCAGGACATGCGAGTGGTTTGGGATTTAACTTCAAGTTAAAGCATAAAATTTTCCGAAACTATACCAATTCTGGTGTAGAGGAATGGCGATCTGATAGCCTAGGATTTGAGTTTGCAGCTTGCACTTTACCTGCTCAAGAAGCTGGGAAGTTGGTAGCTGTCAATTTCTGCATTCGCTTTGGCTTAGATGCTCACCGTTTAGGAGGGATAGAAAAAGATGTGGATGTATATGCTAGCCTGATCAGCTTAGAATATCTTTTCCAAAATGATGCCATATATATCACTAAAAATAGTCAATTAGCTTTACGTAATTTGAGTTATCCAGGTTTACTCCAAGCCGTGGAACTCCATCGAGCGCAAGCATTATCTCTTACCCGAAGAGAGTTAAATCTTAAAAGTCCTACAGGTCTTTTATCTCTGTACAAAGTAGACATTCACCCATCAACTCAATCAATTTTTCAGGGGCTAATTATGGAACGCTGTCAAAGAATTTGGGAACAGTTGCAATAATAATTTTTCTGTCTTTTTGCCCGGATTTCTCACAAAGAAAAGAAAAAAAGGGGTCAAAAACTGCGAAAATGTATATGTATGGCTTGCTGAATAAAGCTAAAACCGTTTATTAATAAAGGTTTTACAGATTTTTATCTCAAAAAAAATGCACCTATTTTGGCTGATGGTCTCCCAAAATAGGTGCATTTTTCCTTGTCGGATTTGGAAAATTGAGGATATCCATATAGCTAAAACTTTTTCTAGTATGATTGGCTTTTTTAGCTGAATAATATTTTTTGGCGTTGCTGAATTGAGGTATGAAATTCCCAAATTGAA
>NZ_VIKY01000072.1:0-10208 GCF_009711925.1 Dolichospermum sp. UHCC 0352
CCTACAAGCGATTCCTGCGGAGCGCTTCGCTATCGCACTTTCTCAATCTAACCTACGAGCGATTGCACTTTATCTATCTAACCTACGAGCGATCGCACTTGATCAATTTAACCTACGAGCGATTCCTGCGGAGCGCTTCGCTATCGCACTTTATCAATCCAACCTACAAGCGATTCCTGCGGAGCGCTTCGCTATCGCACCTTATCAATCCAACCTACAAGCGATTCCTGCGGAGCGCTTCGCTATCGCACTTTATCAATTTAACCTACGAGCGCACTTTATCAATCTAACCTACGAGCGATCGCACTACAAGATCAGCGATCACACCAAATCAGATTGATGAATGAGCGTATTTTCATTCCATTCTCCACTATCAAATTTATCAAGAATATACTTAAGATTAGCTGGAATGTTCTGCGAAAGTGTAGTTAATTCTTCTTGACTGATTAATGATTCCTGTTTAGACACAGCAACTATTGTACTAAAGAATGAGATCTGAACTCCTATTCTCTTCCTTATGACAGAAATTTCATTTGTTTCTAAAGCATCATAAGTTTCTTTGATATTAGCCGCAATAGCAGCAGTTACACTAGCGCCAGCATCAGAAGACTTCTTACAAACAAGTGGTAAAGAGTTGATAGCGAGTAAACTTTCCGTAATGTTATTATAATTGCCTGATCCGCATTCCTCTAAGTATCGGATTGAGGTTAAAATCATGTTCTTGTAAAGCTTTTCACCTTGCTTCCATTCTCTGTCAATTATAAAGTACATTTTTGAAAATGTATTAGCCATAAGGGCACTCAAAGCTCGTTTAGATACTTTAGCATCACCAAAACGCTGGACAATTTTTTGTGCTATTTCGTCAGAATTTTTGTTTGACATATTAAACCCTTAAAAAGATTGAGATTAAAGCTTTACAGCAAATTTAGCAGTGGTCAGATGATTGTAACTTAATACCCAAAACTTGAGTATAAGCACCTCTAGCTTGAGTTACACCAATTGTCCGCTGTGCTGATTCTATCATCGGACGGCGCAAACTCACAACTATAAACTGTGCCTGTTCCGCCTGTTGTCTAATCATTCTCGCTAATCGTTCCACATTTGCCCCATCTAAAAACATATCTACTTCGTCAAAGGCGTAAAATGGAGAGGGACGATAACGTTGTAGGGAGAAAATAAAACTTAATGCAGTTAAGGATTTTTCTCCCCCTGACATAGAAGCAAGCCGTTGGACGGGTTTACCTTTGGGGTGTGCGACTAGGTTTAAGCCACTGTTAAAAGGATCTTCGGGATTATCTAGTTGTAAATAACCGTCACCATCGGAAAGAATAGCAAAGATTGATTGGAAATTTTCGTTTACTGCGTCGAAAGCTTCTTTAAATGCTTTTTGACGGAGGGTGGTAAAGTTTTCAATTCTTAATAATAATTCTGTCCGTTCCCCTTCCAAAGTCTCTAATTTTTCGGTAAGTTCTTGAAGACGACTTTGGACTTTATCGAATTCTTCCAAAGCTAACATATTCACAGGTTCCATTGCCTGTAAACGTTTACCTAAACTCCGCAATTCTTTTTGTAAGTCTTCTAAATCAACTTTATTGGGAACTTCTGGGAGGGGACTGGGTAATTCTGCACCTAAATCTCGCAATTGGTTTTGTAGTGCTGTTAAATCTTCCCGGCGTTTTTGTTGAGTTTCTTGCAGTTTCTCAATTTCCCATTGTAATTGTTGTTGACGCAATAAGAGCGATCGCAACTCGGTTTCTGCTGTATCTCGATTTTTCTTTTCTTCTCCTAAATTTTCTTCTAATTGACCCAATTTAGCCTGAATTGCAGTAATCAAATTATTCAATTCTTCAACTTGACTATTAACTGTTGCTTGTTGCTGTTTTCCAGTTGTTTCTTCTTGTTGATATTGAATAACTCTGGTTTGAGATTCTTCTATTTTTTCTTGTAAACGCTGTTGTTGATTTTCTAAGTTTTTTAATTGCTGTTGAACATCTCTTAACGCTGTTTCCCGTTGTTGTAATTCCTGTTCTTGGGTTTTAATGATAGCTTGGATTTGTTGCCATTCGCTAGGGGTTTGGGAAGATTCCAACTCAGCTAAAGTATGTCGCAATTGTTGTAATTGAGTTTCTTGTTCTGGTAATTCCCGATTTAAAATTTCTAACCGTGATTGTGCAGATGTGAATTTTTGGGTATTTTGGGAAAGTTGAGAACGAGTATTTTCTAACTGCGTTGTTAAACTCTTAATCTCTTTTTTTAACTGTTCTAAATATAATTGTTGTTCTCTCCGTCCTTGACGTGCTTCCGTTAATTCTAAAGTTAATGTTTTAGTGCGAGTTCCTAAATGAGAAATTGCTTCTCCACAACGTTCTAAAATCCGGTCAATATCTATTAAGCGAGATTTCAAATTAGCGACTTCCTGAGATTCCCCGGCTTCACCGTTATCAAAGCGTAAAGATGAACGTTGACTACTACTACCCCCAGTCATTGCCCCGCTAGTTTCTAATAATTCCCCTTGTAAGGTGACTATGCGATATAGTCCCATATTTTTCCGAGCTTGGGCAAGAGTCGCAAATACTACCGTTGCACCAAAAACATAGGCAAATACATCATGATAACGGCGATCGCATTCTACCAAATTTACCGCATAATTAACAAAACCATCAGCTAAACGCAGAGTTGCATCCTGGGTAAATTTCGGGACTTTAATCTTATTTAAAGGTAAAAAAGTTGCCCTCCCTGCCCGTTTTTGTTTCAACAGTTCAATGCCCGCAGATGCCACACTATCATCTTCAACCACAATATGCCCCAAACGTCCACCCGCAGCCATTTCCAACGCTGTTTGATATTTGGGATCTACCTTACCCAACTGCACCACTAAACCACATAAACCGGGCATTTCCGACTGTAAAATCACCTTACTTGCTTGTGTTCCTTGTATTTCCTGTTGCGCTTGAGTTTGTGCCTCTAACTTATCTAATTGACGTTGTTTATCTCGTTGTTCTTGTAAAAGTCGCTTTTGGGTATCTTGTTGAATTTGTAACTCTTGTTCTGTCGCAGCGAGATTTTCAGCTAAATTTTGAATAGGTTGAGTA
The DNA here is from genome assembly GCF_009711925.1 of Dolichospermum sp. UHCC 0352. Lineage (NCBI taxonomy): Bacteria > Bacillati > Cyanobacteriota > Cyanophyceae > Nostocales > Aphanizomenonaceae > Dolichospermum > Dolichospermum sp. UHCC 0352. The sequence goes on from NZ_VIKY01000072.1 coordinate 3,093, forward strand.
GAAGCATTAAATTCCGTTTCCAGACGCGCACATTCAGCTTGTTTTTGGGCTAATTCGGGTTCTAAAGTCGCAATTAACTGAGATTGTTCAGAAATCAATTGTTGTAATTGAGTATTCCGTTCCTGTAATTGCGCTTGTTCAGTGCGTTGCGGTTCAAGAGTATGCAGCAAAGATTCCATTTGCCGATTTAAAGCCGTTTGTTGTTGTACCCAAGCTTCCGAAGCCGAGGCAATTTCCGCAGCAGCTTGACGAGAAGATTCTAAATTTTGTTGGGCTATATCTCTTTCTGTTTGTAGAGACGTTACATTTACCGTTTCTACATTTTGTTTTTTCTTAGCTTCCTCTAAAGCAAGTTGATATTGTTGAATTTCTTGATAAGTTTGATTTAATCGCTTTGTAGATTCTTGAATAGATGTTTCTAACTCCCGTTGTTGACGTTGGAGTTGTTTCCGTTCCGCTTCCTGAGTAGCGAGATTTGATTGAACAGACAGAAGTTCCTCTTCCCCCAAAGCCTTTACCCGGAGATTGAGTTGATCTAATTCAGTAGTTTTTTGATCAATTTGAGAATTAGTTGTATTTAACTGAGTAGTAAAATCACTGAAATTGCGATCGCCCTCTTGAACTTGTGCAACTAGCTTTTCTTGCTGTGCTTGGAGAGAACGCCAAGATAATACAGATTCCCAAGACTGCTTTTGGATAAATTCAACTTTCAATAATTGATACTTTTCCGCCTTAGCCTTATCTTGAGACAGGCGATCGCATTGTATACTTAACTCAGTCTGAATAATCCGACAACTATCCTCCTTATCCTTCACCTCATCCAAAGTAGACCTAGCCTGGACAATTTTCCGATCATAAGTCGCCACCCCAGCCAACTCATCAATAATTTCCCGACGTTCCCGCGCATTCATGGAAATGATGCTGGTAACATCCCCTTGCAATACTACATTATACCCTTCAGGATAAATCCGTAACTCCTCCAAATCCTCATGTAACTCAGTCAAAGTACAAGCCACACCATTAATATAATAATTCGACGTATACCCCCCCTGCTGAGACACCCGCAACCGCCGAGTAACACTCCACTCAGACGATTTTGGATTTTGGATTTTAGATTTTAGATTTTCCCCTACTTCCCCTACCTCCCCTACCTCCCCTACCTCCCCCACTTCCCCCACTTCCCCCACTTCCCCCACTTCCCCCACTTCCCCCACTTCCCCTACTCCCTGTCCCCTGTCCCCTGTTCTCGATAATCTCGGAGTTGTTGGAGGAGTTGTTCTTGGGATGAATTGGGTGGTTCGGAGATAGGTTGGGTGGTTATTTCTACTTTCTCCAGGGTTTTGGGTGGGGGAGTAATTACTAAGTTTCGACTTTGCTCAACTACCGATACTTGTTTTTGGGGAACGGGTGCGGTAATTACTACCTTTGGGCGATTAGCATCAGCTTTGAGAGAATCTAGAGTTACAGCTACCTTGGTTTTTTCCTGGATGTCTTTGCTAGAAGAAACTAATTTACTCAGACCATTTACCAATCGCAGCATATTTTGACGGAACTTAGGATCGCCTGTTAATTCATCTAAATCAGCGGTAATTTTTTGGGTATTTTCAAATGTTGCTCTAGCTGCATCTAAAGTTTGTTGCAGTAAAACAATGTTTTTTGGATCATTTAAAGTTTTAGAAGCATCTTTTAAATTCGCAGAAGCTTCGGCTGCATTTGCAGATAGGGTTTCTAGGTTATTTAATAATTTTCCTTGGGTTAAGCGGTTAATCGCCGGTGATAAACTGGTAATTGTTTGCCTAAGTTGGTTACTGGTTTCCGTCATACTATTCAAAGTACCAACTAAAGAAGAACGATTAGTAGTGATGAGATTATCTAAATTTGTTAGTAAGCGACTTGCTTGCTTGGCTGTTGTACTAAAGTCTTTAGATGTTTCGCCTAATTGATTCGCTGTTTTGGTTGTGGTTGCAGTTAATTGGACTGTCGAACGTTGTAATGTAGCTGCTGTATCTGAAAATACACCTATTTGTCCTTTGAAGGTTTTGCTCAAACCTTGCAAATCCTTCGTCAAATCAGCGATATTAGCAGCAGCATTAGCCGAGGTTTCTAACGTACGATTCACATTTTTATAGAACTTTTCGTTACTGTACTGAGCCGCAAAAATAGTTGATTGTCGCATCAGTTCATCCACACTGATCCCAATTATCCCTTTTAAGCGAGAACCATTACAAATAATCAAGCTAGAATTACAGTCTTTATCTAGGGGTTTAGCGGTTACCTTCCCAGGTAAATCTCCTTTTGGTGTAATGTCAATAATATTTTCGCTAATTAATCCACTTTGATTGGCTTCAATGATCGAATTACTGGGAATTATTAAATCAGGGGAGTTAATTTGAATTTCGACATCAATCGCATTTGAGCCGGGTTTAACATTGGTGATAGTCCCCACTTTCACACCCCGAAAACGCACTGCTGAACCTTTTTGCATTCCCCCCGCGTTAGCAAATTCGATAGTTGCTTGATAAGAAGTTTGGCCGGGGGTGATTCTATTCAACCACAGTAAAATTACTCCAAATGCGCCTAACCCTAGCAGGAGCAACAATCCTACAGAACCTTCTCTCCATGTACGTGCAGATGTGAAGCTGCTAATTAGACCTCGCATTTATTCCTCCACTGATAGCGTTAAACTCAGCAATTTTATTTGATTTGGTACTTAACCAGCTACTTGAATGGGTCCATGTACACTTCCACTCATAAATTGTCTAATTAAGGGATTTTCTGTGTGATCTAAGGCAACTACTGTACCTTGCCATTGCACTTTTCCTTGATAAAGAAAGACTATTTGATCCGATGTCCGCCGAATTGTACTATCTTGGTGAGTCACAATGGAGTAGGTACTACAGACTCCTTGTGTATGTTGTAAGTCACGGATTAAGTCCTCAATTACCGTTGAGGCAATGGGATCTAATCCGGCTGTAGGTTCATCGTATAATAAAACCTCTGGACTATCTGTAGGACGTTGAGGATTGGACATAATAGCACGGGCAAAACTGACTCTTTTTCGCATTCCTCCAGAAAGTTCTGACGGGTAAAGGTGACTAATATCTGCTAGTCCTACCAATTCTAGTTTTTGATTGACTAATTCCCGAATATGCGATCGCTTGAGTCGAGAATGTTGATAAAGTAGAAATCCAATGTTCTCTTCGACTGTCAAGGAGTCGAATAAGGCCGCTTGCTGAAATACCATCCCAATCCCCACAGGGTCAGCAGCATCTTCTATTAAACCTTTTCGTTGTACTCCTTGAATATAAATTTCTCCCTCATCGGGTTTTAATAATCCGGCTATAATCCGCAAAACCGTTGATTTACCAGTTCCTGATGGTCCAATAATCCCTAATGCTTGGCCTCGATATATTTTCAAATCTATATTATCCAAAACCTTGTTCTTGCCAAAAGTTTTAGAAATACCTCTTAATTCAATTAATGGTTCTAATGTTTCTATCATTGCTGGTTGGTAATTGATTAAATTCTCACCTGTCACTTAATCACCTGTAACCTATAATATTTTGTAAATAACGTTATTTTCCCATTTTACTCAAGTTTATGTCTCCTTATCCTAGTTTAGTAACTGTTTCCGCACTTATACTATACTTTGTAGTCACAATTAATGTTGGTATAGCCAGAGCTAAATATCAAGTCCCCGTACCGCAAACTACAGGAAACCTCGATTTTGAAAGAGTGCTAAGGGTACAACAAAATACCTTGGAACAACTAGCTTTATTTATTCCGGCTTTATGGTTGTTTTCTATTTACGTTAGTCCTATTTGGGGTTCTGCTCTCGGTGCAGCTTGGATAGTAGGAAGAATTGCTTATGCTTGGGGATATTATCAAGCTGCTGAAAAACGCGGTCCTGGTTTTGCAATTAGTTCTCTCAGCGGTATCGTGCTAATTCTTGGTTCGCTGGTGGGGATTATTTTATCTATGGTGAAATAATTTTTGTTTCGCGCAAAGATACAAAGGAGCAAAGACGCAAAGGAAGAGGGCGGATTGACTTCCGCCCATATTGGTTATATATATTTACTTGATTTACTCAACTAAATCGGGGAAGACTTCTTGGACAGCAGGATGTACAAGCCGATGATTTTGGACGTTTAAACCTTTTGCTAAGGCTGGGTTAATTTCTAAAGCTTTAAGTCCCAGGTTTGCTAACTGGACAGTATAGGGTAAGGTGCTGTTATTGAGGGCTTGTGTGGATGTCCAAGGAACTGCTCCTGGCATATTAGGAACGCCATAATGCACTACTCCCTCATCAATGTATACTGGTTTGGTGTGAGATGTGGGGTGTAATGTTTCCACGCAGCCACCTTGATCTACAGCGACATCAACAATCACTGAACCAGGACGCATTTGTTTAACTAATGCACGAGATACTAGAATGGGGGCTTTTTTACCAGGAATTAAAACTGCACCAATCAGTAAATCGGCTTCTTTGACTGCGGCTTCAATATGGGCGGAATTGCTGTAAAGTAGTTCTACTCTCGAACCAAAGAGGGTTTCTAGGTAAGATAGGCGTTCCACGTTGACATCTAATATTTGCACCATTGCACCCATACCGACGGCGATTTTTGCGGCTTCTGTACCGACTACACCACCACCTAAAATCACGACTTTACCGGCTTTGACTCCGGGGATACCTCCTAAAAGTACGCCTCTTCCTCCTTGTTGACTTTCTAGGAATCTTGCGCCAAATTGTACGGCTAACCGACCAGCAACAATACTCATGGGGGTGAGTAAGGGGAGTTTATTTACTCCTGGTTGTTCTACGGTTTCATAAGCGATCGCACAAGTGCCACAATCAATTAAATGTTCTGTTAGTTGACGATTTGCAGCTAAATGTAAATAAGTAAATAATAATTGTCCTTTCTGCAAGAATTTATACTCGCTTATTAAAGGCTCTTTTACCTTAACAACTAACTCCCGATTCCAAGCAGCATCGGCTTTATCTACAATTTCTGCTCCAGCATTACGGTAGTCTTCATCAGTAAATCCCGCAACCGTACCAGCTTTACTTTCTACAAAAATATTATTACCATTTTCTCGTAATACCCGAACACTGGAAGGACTTAAACCTACCCGAAATTCTTGATCTTTAGTTTCCTTGGGAACACCAATTTCCATTGATAACCTCTTATATTTTATTGTTTCACTTTAGCGTGCCAGTACCTAGCTGATTATTTCCGTATTCAGTAATTCAAAATCCAAAATTTTTTAGTCTCCCTCACGCTACACCTTGACTAATTCGCCAGGTTTCTTACAATAGATAAAGAATAATTAAAAATTGTTAAGTACCGACGACCATCTCCGACAATTTACTTGAAAAATCCCTGTAAATTTTTGTTTGCCAATTATCAAGAAAGGAATCACTGATTATGACACAACAACAACCAACTATTACCCCTAAATTAGAACAACCTAAGTTTGGTTTTAATGAATATGCCGAGCGTTTAAATGGCAGAGCGGCTATGATTGGCTTTGTTTTAATGGTGATAATCGAATATGCTACCAATCAAGGTGTAATTGCATGGCTCGGTTTGAAGTAAACTTCTAATCTGGCGTTACTGATAACTTGCGTGGCATAGTTTACTAAAGCATGAATTTAGGTTTAGAGATGTTCCATGGAATGTCTCTACATTAGTTTTCAGTTGATTTTTGTCCTCACAGTCTGTTTCGCTAAATTAATTTCGTGCGTCAGTCCTAGTACAATGGAAATAATTGTGATGATCCTCAAAGCAATTACTTCTAGGGTGTTAATTACCGTACTCCCTTTTTCGGCAAAGGAAATTACAATTATTTGTGCTATTATTTGCCTCTAATCAAATAGACGAATTGTAGTTGGAATATTCTGAGTAAGTTTATACAAAAACTCTAAGTGGAACTAAGTAAGCTGTGATGAATGCTGTATTACCTCGTTTTTTAAAGTCAGCCTACCGCAAAGAACCGATCATTAGTGTATTGATAACAGCGGGAACAATAGATGCTATCATTGGTGGTTTGGATGATAGTTGGTCACTTTTCATCTTTGGTTTAGGAACAGTTGGAATAGCTCTCGTCTTTAAATTATGGCGAATGCAGCAACGTCCGGCTTTACCAGAAGAGCCTGTTGCTCAATATTATTTACCTCCTCAGTCTTCGGCTGATCCTTTACCTGTATTAAAGGTTTCCAAGAAGAAACCCCGTCAGTAATTACCGAAGCTGTCAGCGGTAAAACGCTTGAGGTGCAAAGCTTTATGATGAAAATTTGTACCTCATTTGCCCAAAATATGCTATATTTGGAAACTTTAGAAAGATTCAGGACTACTGGTTATATGTGGTCTTTGTCAGAAATTTACACTATTCAAAATCAAGTAAAATTCAATTAGTAACTATTACTAAATAGAACGATGAAACTACAAACTACTACCCAAGAAATCAAAGTAGTTACGGCTTACTATACTCCAGAAGAATATTTAGAATTAGAAGAAAAAGCTGATTATAAGAATGAATATCGAGATGGAGAAATTATATCTATGACTGGTGGAACAACAAATCATAATAAACTGGCGTTAAATTTAGCAACTGGCTTGAATGTGGCGTTAAATGATTTAGACTATGAAATTTATATTGGTGATGTGAAATTGTGGATACCACGCTATCGAGAATTTACTTATCCTGATGTGATGGTAATTGAAGGTCAGCCTGTTTATTACAGTGCGAATACTACAATAGTTACTAATCCTGTGTTAATTGTGGAAGTTTTATCTAAATCAACAAAAGATTATGACCGTGGTGATAAGTTTCTTTATTATCGCTCAATTCCTGAATTTAAAGAATATATTTTAATTGACCAAACTAAATATTATGTAATGCAGTATGTGAAAACTTCGGAAAATCAATGGATTTTGACAGAGTATGAAACTGAAGATGCTCTGATAAATTTGTCATCAATTAATGTAGAATTATCTTTGAAGCAATTATATAAAAAAGTCAATTTCTCGGAAAATTTAGAATAAAAAATCTCGGAATTTGGTGATTACTTTTTTATTAACAACTAACAACTGTACGGGCGAAGCATTTGGAGAA
>NZ_VIKY01000073.1:0-36789 GCF_009711925.1 Dolichospermum sp. UHCC 0352
CCAATTACCAATTACCAATTACCAATTAATAAATATGTTGAGTGTTTTAATTTGGCTACCAATTATAGCCGCTATAATCATCGGTTTTTATCCAGCAAAAAATGTTCCTGCAAGTCAGATTCGGTTAGTATCTTTAATCGTCACAGGTTTAGTTTTGCTGTGGAATATTTTCATTTTGTTAAAATTTGATATCAGCAATCCAGGGATGCAGTTTACAGAATATCTACCTTGGAATGAAACATTAGGTTTAAATTATCAGTTAGGAGTTGATGGATTATCAATATTAATGTTGGTATTAAATAGCTTCCTCACTTGGATTGCTATTTACAGCAGCAGCAAAGATACAGAACGTCCTCGGTTATTTTATTCCCTGATTTTGTTTGTTAGTGGTGGCGTTGCTGGTGCTTTCTTATCAGAAAATTTGCTTTTGTTCTTCCTATTTTATGAATTGGAATTAATTCCCTTTTATTTACTAATCTCCATTTGGGGAGGAGAAAAACGAGCCTATGCGGGCATGAAATTCCTGATTTATACAGCCATTTCTGGGGCTTTAATTTTAGCCACATTTTTAGGCATGGTATGGTTAACAGGTTCTCATAGTTTTGCCTTTGATGCTGTGGCGACTCAAAACATTTCTGCGGGAATGCAATTAGTATTATTAGCAGGAATAGTTTTAGGTTTTGGCATTAAGATTCCTTTAATTCCTTTCCATACTTGGCTACCTGATGCTTACGTTGAAGCTTCTGCACCTATCGCTATTTTGCTAGGTGGAGTCTTAGCAAAACTGGGAACTTATGGACTATTACGATTTGGCTTGGGAATGTTTCCTCAAACTTGGCAGATTATCGCCCCAACTTTAGCAATTTGGGGGGCAATTAGCGCGATTTATGGGGCAGTTGTAGCGATCGCCCAAACAGACATAAAACGCATGGTAGCATATAGTTCTATCGGCCACATGGGCTATATTTTACTAGCAGCAGCAGCCGCCACGCCTTTAGCATTAGTTGGTGCAGTCGCCCAAATGTTTAGTCATGGAATTATTCTCGCTATTCTCTTCCATTTAGTCGGAGTTATTGAAACCAAAGTTGGGACAAGAGAATTAGATAAACTTAGTGGTTTAATGAGTCCTATTCGCGGTTTACCATTAATTAGTGCCTTGCTGGTTTTAAGTGGCATGGCTAGTGCTGGTATTCCCGGTTTAACAGGTTTCATTGCGGAATTTATTTCCTTTCAAGGCAGTTTTTCCAGCTTTCCCATTTCCACAATTTTATGTGTAGTAGCATCTGGTTTAACCGCAGTTTATTTTCTTATTCTTCTCAACCGTACCTGTTTTGGCAAACTGCAAAATAACCTAGCCTACTATCCCAGAGTATTATGGAATGAAAAAGTTCCCGCGCTAATTTTGGCATTCTTAATTATCTTTTTGGGAGTACAACCCACCTGGTTAGTGCGTTGGAGTGAAACCACAACTACCGCTATGGTAGCGGCAGTTCCCACTATCGAAAAAACCGTAATTGCCTTGAAGTAGTTATCTCGTTCCCAGTCTCCGACTGGGAATGCTATCACAGAGGCTCTGCCTCTAATTCTAATATTATTGAAGGCAGAGCCTTCTAGAATTCATTCCCACACAGAGTATGGGAACGAGAAGAAAACTGTTCCGCAATCAAAAAAATTTTATTAACCAAAACAAAAATATTATGGTACAAACTCCAGCTAAACCAAATACAAAAATCCCACCTTCAAAACACGAATTTGCAGAAATTATTCATCGTTTAGAAGCTGGCGGTTCAATGTTACCAGATACCCCAGAAAACTTAATGCAAATTATCGGTATTTATAAAGCTTATGCTGTACCAATGGATTTCTATTGGCGAGACTTACTTTATATTGCCGAAAGAGTATTTTTAGATCCTTTGCCAGCTTTTAAATATTTCCTACCCCAAGAATATCTAGACTTACATAATCACTATGCCGGGGATGATGCTGATTTAAGAATTTGGCGAGGTATAGCCACTGCACACCCAGAACTTTTGGCATTTATGCAAAAGGGTGAAACTACCAAAATGCCGAAAATTTTCCATCATTTATTCCATGACAGAATTAACATGGAATTTGCGGAAGCCTGTATGCAGGCTATGTTTTGGCATCGCAAAATGTATGCACCTGTTAATCAATTTGATGCCTATTTAGATTCCGAAGAATATAAAGCTAATGCTGATAAAGCCATTAAAGCTTATTTTCGGAAAAACCCCCTCATGTCGGGACTTTATAAACTGTTTCCTGATATGTTTTTGGAACAGTGCCGGATGATGTCCTATTATTCTAATTTAGGACTTTTTTGGGAAGTCATGGCACCAGTATTTTTTGAAATGTCAGATATTTATGATGAAGGTGGTTTCAAAAGTGTACCTGATGCCATGAATTTTCTCATAAATGGTATATTTGCTATTGCAGGTCGTCCGATTTATCATCATGTTTATATTGATGGTGAATGTTATGAAATCATCCCCAAATCTAAAGGTTTTACTTGGCTATATGAAGCCGCATTACCCTATGTAGAAGCTGTTTTTTATCGCACAGCACCATTTAGAGGGACAAAGTCTTATAATGCCCAAGCAGGACAAGTTCCAGAAGATCAAAAAGACTTCCATTATGGGATTCTTTACGCTGATGTTTTTCCTGTGGGTACAGCCGGAATTCCGCCAACATTATTAATGCAAGATATGCTGCACTTTTTGCCTCAATATCTTGTTGATTATTACCAAGAACATTGTCGAGGAGAAGAGGATATTTTGATTCAATTGGGGATTACTTTTCAACGTTCGATGTATAATGTCACATCGGCGGTAATTCAAGCTTTAAGAACTGCCCTGTTGTATCCTTTAGATGATGAAAATCCCCAGCATTTACAAGCAAATCGGGAATTTTTTGAAATGCAGCTAAATCGCTTTACTCGCACTGATTATGGTATGCGTGATGCAGCGAGATTACGGAACATTCAAAGACAGGATTATAGATAAATGGCGTTGCTGATAGCCTGCGTGGCGTAGCCATATTGAATTGAGGTATGAAATTCCCAAATTTAACCTTTATCTTACCTTTGCGCCTTTGCGCCTTGGCGTGAGACTAAAATTCATACCCTTAATCAGCAACACCGATAAATTATTGTTTTTACCCGCCTTTTTTCTCTGAATAACTTTGAGAACTAAGAAAGAAGCGGGTAGAGATTTTTTAATACCTCATGTCCTTGTCAGTGATTTTTACAACCACCTTTACCATGATGGTGGTCGTGATCTTTTCCATGAGAGCAGCCCTGGAGGTCTTGCTGCATGAGGTTTTCACTCATTGGTTTTAAAGACTCATCTGCGGCTTTCAAGCCTATCCATGCGTCAATTTTCTCGACATCAAAGCCTACTTCTCTTTTATCCCCTACTTGGATCAAGGGACGACGGATTAATAAGGGATCTCTCAGCATCATGACCAAGGCATTTTCAGCGGTGATGTTTTCGGGATTCACCTCTCCTGATTTTACACTAGGCGCAGCTTTATTGAACCATTCTATGACAGGGCGATCGCCAAAAAATGACCGCAATTTTTCCACTGTCCAAGGTTCTGTTAATAGGTTATATACTACTACTTCATGACCTGCTGCTGTTAGCAAAACTTTTTGCTTTGTACCACCTTTACAGCCTGGTTTTTCATAGAAAATTACTCTGGCCATTGCTGTTTCTCCTATAAGGTTATAGTTGGATGTTTGGATAGGAAATAATTAACCGCAGATTAACGCAGATAAACGCAGAGAGAAGATGATTATTTTGATTGATAGCTAACACTTAGATCCCCGACTTCTAAGATTAATTATTCATTTATTAACAATATCTAAAAAGAAGTCGGGGATCTTATTTTCTATAATATTTATCAGCATAATCTGTTATTTCCTTTTTTGCCACTACCTTTAAAATTTTTTAGCAATGTGATTAGTTACGTCAAATTCAAATCTCTGTTTTGGGTTTGTTTCTCCATAAATATTAAATGTTACTGTTGGTTCTTTACCAATGGCTTGAACTTGATGTATTGTCTCAGGTGTAAAACTGATAATATCACCGGAGGATAAATTTACTTCGCCTGTTTTTTCAATTTTATCAGGAAATTCTGGATGAGAACTCCGTCGCCAAAAGGTGTTTTTTTCCTGACCTTTTAAGATTGCCACTATTCCCCATGTTCCATGGTTATGAATAGTAGAAGTTGTTCCCGGTGCAAATGTTACTGTTTGTACAGTTAAAGGAAATCCTAATTCATCATATAATAGTAAAACAGAGATTCCCGTTTTTGGATCAGGTTGTAAAGGTTGACTTTGTACCCAATAGGAATTTATCATTAATCGTCTTACCAACATTCTAATTTCTGGTAGTCGTGTTGATTCATCTTCGACATTTTTGAGAACGTCTTCGACTTCAGTTAAAAAGCGATAGAGACGATAATTATCACGCAATAAATCCCATGATCTTGCTGATTTACAAACTTGATATTCTCCATTTTCAGCAACAAATAAATCCTGACCTTGCATAAATTTTAAAATATTGACTGTGCAGAATTAGGTAAAAAAATTATAGGAGGAGATGTTTGAGGCATTTTAGTTACAGGAGTCAAGGGAGATGTAGGCATTCCTGGTAGAATCACAGTATTCTGGGTAGAAAATGACGATATTAGCTGGGAATTTGAGTTGAAAGATAACCAATTATTCATGATTCGTAATTTGTTGATTGCTTGTAGTTGTCATTTGTAAGGAGTTTTCCCTATCTTCATATTTAATCGTCTTCTTCTGGTGGACGAGTTAAAATATCGAGAAGAATACCAGCACCAAAATCATTTTTGTCATCAATACTTTTTATTTTGGTACTGATTTCTTTCGCTTGTTCTATCTTTCCTAGTTTAGCTAATACCAAACCAGAAGCAGCATAAGCAGTTAAGTACAATCTGATTTGAGATTCTTCGTGACGTTTAACTAGGATAGGTTTAAGTTCTTGCCAATTATCAGGTAGACTTTCCGCTTTTTTTATTTTAGCGGTTATTTTCTCTGCTGTTGTCAGTGCTAAGACATAATTATTTTTGTAGTAAAAATATCTATAAGCTGCAACTAAAACATCTGTGTTATCTCCTGTTTTAGCTAACGCTTGCTGCATATATTTTGTAGATTCTTCTGTATTTTCCCAAGTCTGTGCAGCTAATATTAATAATTCTTTGACATCATCTGCTACATCAAACCATGAAAAGCTATTTGTATCAATTTGCATAATAGGTAATTAATCCCATTTGTTCTGGAATATTGGGGATTTCCCATATTTACTATTTAACAGTTAAAATTATATTTATTTAGATAAATTTAATTATTTTATCACTTTGGTAAAATGAGAGAAAATGAAGTCTGTCCAGAAGGTGTGTAATCTGATGATTTTTTAGATGGTTTTCCCGCCTACCTACTTAGAAACCAAGTAATTATATTCCTAGAGGAAGCAGGAAAACAAATGATTAGTAAGGTATCGCTCCTACTCTTTTATTAAACACTCTTATTCCAATACTCTAAACCATTGACAATTACATCTTCCAACCACTTCTTAAAACGTTCTGTCAGGTTACTCTCTTCATCAGCATAAGAAAACTGAAATAGAGAATCTGTTAACGCTTGGATATCACTAATATTTCCACTAACACTAATATTTCCACTAATATTTCGTTCACCTTCTCCAGTATTATCTCTATGATATGCACAAGCAGAACAAGCAAGTAATCCGAGATACTCGTATCCTACTGCATGAAAAGAAAGTAGAATTGTTGTTGATGATTCTACATTGATCACCAATTGTATCCAACTGTGATAGGGACGAAGATTAGCAAAGTAACCTAATTGTTTAGCTGTGTCCACAACTTGAAAGCGATGATAATATGATTTTTTATCACTAGCCGCAGCCGCAACTACAAAACTATCAGCATCACTTACTAGATTTTGAACAGATAACTTAATTTCGGTAGCGATATCTTGTAAACGAGCCGATGCAATTTTAAACAGATTTGTCGCAAAACTTTCAACTTTTTGACGACGCTCTGGAATAGTAGCTGATTGATTTTGCTTAATTTTGTTAGCTATGGAAGCAATAACAGCCTGAGCGCGGCGTGTTTCGGACAAAATTTGTTCAGATAAACCAAGACTACGAATAAATGCCTGTTTTTGACTTTTAGCAAACAAGTTAATCAAGTTTGATAAATCACCTTGATCTGCTTGCTCTAAAGCTCCAATATAAGCTGCTCTCTCGTCACCTGTAACAACCAAAGGAAACCATCTAGCTTGCAGAAAAACTAAACTAGCAAGACAGCGAGCCACACGACCATTACCATCTTGAAATGGATGAATTTGCGTGAAGCGATGATGTAACCATGCTGCTTCCACTTCAGGGGGAATTTGTTCTATTCTATGTTGATGATGCCATTGAATCAAATTATCCATTTCAGAAGTAACCTGTTCTGGAGGGCAATATTCATCTATAGAGCCATCTTTTCTTTCTGGATTATTAGGTTGCTTCTTCCAGTCACCTCTGTTCAGAGTAACACGAATAATTTGTCCTGTTGGTGTTTTTGCTTCTGTAGTGTCTTGATTCTGGGTGAGAACTTGATGTAACTCTTTGATGTAGGAAGTAGATAAGCTTCTCTCTCCACCAACAAAATCAAATAATCCTTCGATCGCTGCTTCTTGATCTTGGATAAGAGATACAATTTGCTTAATTGGGGGATTACCAAGATTATTAGGATTATGAGCAATAAGAGCCTCATTAATTCCTTGTTCAATTAATACACGGGTGATTCCTCTGTCTAGGGTATATAGTCCTTCAATAATTCCAGTTTCAATAGCAATCTCTCGACATAACCTTTCCATAAAGGTTTTGAATTCTCCAGAAGAACGCAGTCGTTCTGCTTGTTCATTCCAAACAGTGACTAAAGGTGGTAATTCAGAACTTGCTAAATTTTCCCAATTTGATGGTAAATTTTCTATTGGTTGCCACTGCATGAATAATCTCCAAAAACTTGATAGTACGTTCCTTATATTATACAAGTACGCGATTAATCTAACCTGTAATTAACAAAATTTTACCTAAAAAACCGCAAATTCCGTATATTTCCGTACTTCAGGCGCTTTAAACCCTAAAATAATATGTCCTTTTGGTATTCCCCCAGCAACCAAATCATTAGCAACCCCCTCCTCAGTACCATCATGTTGAATCCAAACCTTACCATCAATTAAATCAAGATGTAATAAAGTTCCATATATCCGATAACCATTTTTCCAACCAGTTTCTACTAATAAATAACGATCATTTTTCTCATCTAACACCAATTCAACTTTAACTTGTTCATCATTGCCAAGAAAATCAGCATATTCTTCAAGAATTTTTTTAATGATTTGACGATATTGATTAGTTAAGGAATCCATTTGACAATTACCTCCTGTTCAGCATCAAAACTAAATAAACGAATTACACCATCTTCAATTAAAGTTTGACCAGCTTCTTCTTCAAAAACTGTTTTACAAGTGCTTTCACTCACAGCCAGAAATAACTTATATTCAGGATAATAACGTGCTAATAAATGATCATACAAAACAAATTGACCAACAGCGTCTTCCAGGTCTTTCATATCCGAAGGACGAGTAAAACTTTTCACCTCAACAGCTATTTTTTCTGTTTCTCGTTCTGCTGCTAATAATCTTTCAGCACCTAAATCAACAAATAGATTTTTACCTCTTGCTAAACGAATTCGTAAAGGGTCATGGATAATTTTCCAACCATCTTTGATAAGTGCATTTTTTACAGTATTGTGATAGATGTCTTTAGCTGGCATAGTATTTATTTTATCAACATAATTTAACAAAGTAATCTCAACTCTATCAAGTAATACAATTATATCATAATTCATGCTGAGGCAAGCTTTTCTATAACCAGTATCAAACAATTGTTATTGCTTTAACAGAAACTTTACGAAAAATGCAGGAAATTGATAGAATTATTCCAGGTTTTCCAATAATCTAAGTAGATGAGTTTCACGCAAGGAAACCCAACATTTTCCAAACTTTGTTGGGTTGCGCTATCGCTTAAACCAACCTACAATTTTATTAACTAAACCGTATTGGAGTAAATAGCGTAAATATTAATTCCCTATCTACATTGCAAACCCAAAATATCCCCCATTTACCCCTCTCCCCTCATGGTGCAAAAATAATATTAGGAAACAATATTACACCAGAACAAATAGCAATACCTATTGCACCTACTCCCACAACAATGTTTGGACCCCGTGCAGCTTGTTTATTATCACCAACGGGACCATTATGGGTAGCAGATACAGGACATCATCGTTTATTAGGGTGGCGAAATTTACCCACAAAAGATCATCAACCTGCTGACTGGATAATAGGACAACCTGACTTTTTTCATGAAGGACAAAACGCTAAAAGAACACCAGGAAAATCTACATTTAGTGTCCCTACAGGTATTTGCAAATGTGGTCATGGTTTAGCCGTTGCAGACGCTTGGAATCATCGCATTCTCATCTGGTATAATATCCCTACAGATAGTCATATTCCCGCAGATTTAGTATTAGGACAATCTAACTTTATTGATAATTTACATAACCGAGGAAATCAACAACCTGCGGCAAATACTTTACATTGGCCTTATGGTATTTTCTATCATCAAGGTAAGTTATTTGTAGCTGATACTGGCAATCGTCGCTTATTAATTTGGAATCAATTACCCACAGAAAATGGACAACCTGCGGATATAGTTTTGGGACAACCAGATATGATATCACGCAATGAAAATGGGGGTGGTTCTCCCACTGCTGCTAGTATGCGTTGGTGTCATGATATCACCCTTTGGGAAGATAATTTAGTTGTCACAGATGCAGGTAATAATCGGGTTATGATTTGGGAAGGAATTCCCACAGCAAATAATGCCCCTTGTGCAGTGGTTTTAGGACAAAAAAACTTCAATTTTGTGGAATTGAATCAAGGTGTTTATTTCCCTAGTGCCAGTAGTTTAAGTATGCCTTATGGGGTAGATATTGCAGGGGATTGGTTAATAGTTGCTGATACAGCTAATTCCCGTTTGCTAGGATGGAAAAAACGAGCATCTATTTTATTATTGCAGGGTGCTAATGCTGATGGTGTGATGGGACAAGATAACTTTACAAATAAAAGTGAAAATCGGAATTTTGGACTACCAACACGACAAAGTTTAAATTGGTGTTATGGAATTAAGGTTTGTGGTGAGAATGCGGTAGTTGCTGATTCTGGGAATAATCGCGTTTTGATTTGGAAGTTTTAATTATTTCGCGCAAAGATACAAAGGAGCAAAGACGCAAAGATGAGAATAGAAGAAATTCGGGTTTGTGGTATTGTGCAAGGGGTGGGTTTTCGTCCTACTGTGTATCGTTTGGCGAAGGTTTTTGGTTTGAAAGGTGATGTTTGTAATGATGGTGAAGGGGTGTTAATTCGTGTTTCTGGGAGTGAGGAGGAAATAGCGGAGTTTGTGAATCAATTATATCAAGAATGCCCTCCTTTGGCAAGAATTAATGAGGTGATTAGAAGTCCATATTTGGGGGAGTTTGATTTTAATGATTTTGTAATTTCTCGCAGTGTTAATAGTGTGGTGAAAACGGAAATTTCTCCTGACGCTGCAACTTGTCCCCAATGTCAAAGGGAGATTTTTGATCCTTTTAGTCGTTATTTTCGTTATCCTTTTACTAATTGTACTCATTGTGGTCCAAGGTTGAGTATTATTCGGGCTATTCCTTACGATAGAAATAACACTAGCATGGTGAATTTTTCAATGTGTAAGGAATGTGAAAAGGAATATCAAGATGTCGAAAATCGTCGTTTTCATGCCCAACCTGTGGCTTGTTTTGAATGTGGACCGCGTGCATGGTTAGAAAGGGCTGACGGTAAACCTGTTATCTCTGATATGTTTTCTATGTTAGATGATGTGGATGCTGTTTGTACTTTATTACAAAAGGGTGAAATTGTTGCTATTAAAGGTTTAGGCGGTTTTCATTTAGCTTGTGATGCCACTTTAGAAAATGCAGTTTTAAAACTCAGAAATCGTAAACAGCGTTATCATAAACCTTTGGCTTTAATGGCAAGGGATATTAATATTATTTCTGAATATTGCTATATTAATGAGTTGGAAAAAGAATTATTAACAAGTCCTGCTGCACCTATTGTTTTATTAAATATTAAAGATAATAGTAAATTAGCATCTGACCTAGCCCCAGGACAAAATACCCTGGGTTTCATGCTACCTTATACGCCGTTACATCATTTAATTCTCAGAAGAATGAAAGTACCCATAGTTTTAACTAGTGGGAATATTTCTGATGAACCACAATGTAGAGATAATGAAGATGCAAAAGATAAATTATCAAAAATAGCTGATTATTTTCTTTTACATAATCGAGATATTATTAATAGAGTAGATGATTCCATAGTTAGAGTTATTGATAATCAAATACAAACCCTTAGACGTGCTAGGGGATATGCACCAGCACCGATTAAATTACCACCTGGATTTGAGAAAATACCGCCAATTTTAGCCATGGGTAGCGAGTTAAAAAATACCTTTTGTTTATTAAGAGAAGATGAGGCGATTTTATCACAACATTTAGGAGATTTAGAAAATGCGGCTGCTTTTAATGCTTATCAAGAAATATTGAATTTATATCTCAATTTATTTTCCCATAAACCAGAAATAATTGCTATTGATAAACATCCAGAATATCTATCATCTAAACTTGGCAAAGAACTAGCAACAGGTAACAAAATTAAATTAGCAGAAATTCAACATCATCACGCTCATATAGCCGCTTGTATGGCAGAAAATCAAATTTTTTTAGATACAAAACCAGTATTAGGAATAGCATTTGATGGTTTAGGTTATGGTGAAGACGGTACACTGTGGGGAGGAGAATTTCTCTTAGCAGACTATCAAAATTTTCAACGTTTAGCCACATTTAAACCTATGCCCATGATAGGAGGAAAACAGGCAATTTATCAACCTTGGAGAAATACATACTCTCAATTAATTAATGCTTTCACCTGGGAAGAACTTAAAGAAAAATATAGTGATTTAGAAATAATCAAATTCTTAGAACATAAAAACCCTAGACTACTCAATCAAATCATAGAAAAAGGTATTAATTCACCCGTAATATCATCAGTAGGAAGATTATTTGATGCAGTTGCAGCCGCCATAGGTATTTGTCGAGAACAATGCAGTTATGAAGGACAAGCAGCCATAGAAATGGAAGCAATAACTGATATCAATATTTTAAACAATGATAAAGAAAGTCTAAATTATTCCTTTAAATTTGAAAAATTAGATAGTATTTATTATATAGATACATCCCCAACATGGCGAGAAATTCTTAATGATATTAAACAGCACATCTCATCATCAATAATAGCTGCGGGATTTCATAAAAGTTTAGCTATTGCTATTGTAACAATGGTTCAACAACTTAGACAAGAACATCAATTTAATCAAGTAGCATTAACAGGAGGCGTATTTCAGAACCAAATTCTATTACAACAGGTAAAAATGCGACTAGAAAAATTAGAACTTAATGTATTAACTCATAGTATAGTACCCACAAATGATGGCGGATTATCACTAGGACAAGCCGTAATTGCAGCCGCTAAATACTTAAAAGAAATAACATAAAAACCTCTGTTGTCTCTGCACCTCTGCGTGAAATAAATATTAAAAAAGGAAAACTAAAATGTGCTTAGGAATACCCGGACAAATCACAGAAATAACCAACCCAGAACATAAACTAGCCATAGTTAATATTGGAGGAGTCAAACGCCAAATAAACATAGCCTGTATAGTTGACGAACAACACCCCCCAGAAACTTGTATAGGAGATTGGGTATTAGTCCACGTCGGTTTTGCCATGAACAGAATCAACGAACAAGAAGCAGCAGAAACATTAAAATTATTACAAGAAATAGCCCAATTTTATCCTTAAAATCTCCTTTATTCCTTTGCGTCTTTGCACCTTTGCGCCTTTGCGCGAAACAAAAATTATGAAATATGTAGATGAATTTCGTAACCCAGAAAAAGCCCAAGCCTTACAAAAAGAAATCAAAAAACTCAGCCAAAAAATAGACAGACATTTAAAAATAATGGAAGTATGTGGAGGACATACTCATGCTATTTTTAAATATGGAATCGAAGAAATATTACCAGATAATATTGAATTAATTCATGGTCCTGGTTGTCCAGTTTGCGTAATGCCTAAAGGGAGAATAGATGATGCGATCGCACTCTGTCAACTACCCAACATCATATTTACCACATTTGGCGACGCAATGCGCGTACCCGGTGCAAAAACCAGCTTATTACAAGCCAAAGCCCAAGGTGCAGATATTCGCATGGTTTATTCACCCTTAGATAGCCTGACAATAGCCAAAGAAAACCCCCATAAAGAAATCATCTTCTTTGGTTTAGGCTTTGAAACCACCGCCCCCAGCACCGCATTTACCATTCTCCAAGCAGCCGCAGAAAATATCACTAACTTTAGTATGTTTTCTAATCATGTATTAGTAATTCCCGCATTAGAAGCATTATTAGAAAATCCCGATTTACAACTTGATGGTTTTGTTGGTCCTGGTCATGTAAGTATGGTCATAGGCACAGAACCTTATGAATTTATTGCCCAAAAATATCATAAACCCATCGTTATTTCTGGCTTTGAACCATTAGACATCTTCCAATCAATTTGGATGTTATTAAAACAAATAGTAGAAAATCGTTGCCAAGTTGAAAATCAATATAATCGCTTAGTAGAACCTAGAGGAAATCAAAACGCCTTAACAGCCATAAATAAAGTATTTGCAGTCCGTGAAAAATTTGCATGGCGAGGTTTAGGAGAAATCCCCAATTCCGGTTTTAAAATCCGCGAAGAATACGCCCAATTTGATGCAGAAGCTAAATTTACAATTCCTAATTTAAAAGTAGCAGATCATAAAGCTTGTCAATGTGGAGAAATTCTCAAAGGAGTTTTAAAACCTTGGCAATGTAAAGTATTTGGAACAGCTTGCACACCAGAAACACCCATAGGAACTTGTATGGTTTCCTCCGAAGGTGCTTGTGCAGCATATTACAAATATGGGCGACTTTCAACTCTGGCAAAAAGAGATAAATCAGGTGTATCAACCGAACCTATATCAGTCTAAATTGCACAATTTGAGGAAAATTATATGCCTTTTGTAACTGTCCAAATTGGTAAAGGTCACTCCATAGAAAAAAAGCGAAAATTAGTTAAAGCTGTAACTGACGCTTTAGTTTCTGCCTTAGGAACAAAACCCGAATGGATAACTATTCATATTGATGAATTTGAACGGGAAGATTGGGCAGTTGGTGGCGTTTTACATTACGATAAACATAATGGTAGACATGAAGAAACGGGTAGGTAATTAATTAATAATGACAGGCATCTTGCCTGTCCCACAAGAAAACATTATAATTACAAAACAATTTTAAAATGACAATCAACTCTCATCAAAATCCCCTTTTCCAAAAAATTGAACAAATCCGTCGTCGTCAAGGAAAGGTAAGAGATACTCATATTAACTTATCCCATGGTAGCGGTGGTAAAGCCATGAGAGATTTAATCGCCGATATCTTTGTGAAAAGTTTTGATAATCCCATTCTTTCCCAATTAGAAGACCAAGCCACATTTGATTTAGCCAATCTTTCCCAATATGGAAACAGATTAGCATTTACCACAGATTCCTATGTAGTAGACCCCTTATTTTTTCCTGGTTCAGACATAGGAGAATTAGCCATAAATGGCACAATTAATGATTTAGCTGTGAGTGGTGCAAAACCTTTATATCTTACCTGTAGCGTCATTTTAGAAGAAGGTTTACCAGTAGAAACATTACGGCGTGTAGTTGCCAGTATGCAAAAAGCAGCCCAAAAAGCCGGAGTGCAAATAGTTACAGGAGACACCAAAGTTGTTAATCGTGGTTGTGCCGATAAATTATTTATTAATACTACCGGAATTGGCATAATTCCTCCAAACATTGATATTTCTCCCCGCCATATTCAACCAGGAGACGTAGTAATTATTAATGGAGAAATAGGCAATCATGGCACAGCAATATTAATTGCCAGAGGAGAATTAGCATTAGAAACAGATATAGAAAGCGACTGTCAACCACTGCATGAATTAGTCGCCGAAATTATCAAAGTTTGCCCGCAAATTCACGCCATGAGAGACGCAACCAGAGGAGGTTTAGCCACAGTATTAAACGAATTTGCCCACACAGCAAACGTAGGAATACGCATTAATGAAAAAGCAATTCCTATCAGAGAAGAGGTAAATGGAGTATGTGAAATCTTAGGTTTAGAACCCTTGTATTTAGCCAACGAAGGAAAATTAGTCATAGTTGCACCTCCAGAAAAAGCCGATTTAATTTTAGCAACAATGCAAAACCACCCCACAGGAAAACAAGCATCTATCATAGGTGAAATTATTCCCACACCACCAGGAATAGTCCTCTTAAAAACCGCCTTTGGTGCAGAAAGAATCATAGATATGCTAGTCGGCGACCAACTTCCAAGAATTTGTTAGAATCTATAAATTACGTAGGTTGAGTTGACAAAATAAACCCAACGCTTCCAACATTTTTGCGGTTTTGTTGGGTTGCGCTATCGCTTAACCCAACCTACAAATTCACTTCTTTTCTCTGTGTCCTCTGTGCCTGGAGTGGTTCGTTTAAAAAAAGTATATGCACGAATTAGGAATCACCCAAAACATCATCGCTATAGTTAGCGAAAACGCCCAAAACAAAAAAGTCCAAAGAGTATTATTAGAAATTGGTCAATTATCAGCTATTATGCCAGATGCGATTAAATTCTGTTTTGATATTTGTTCCCAAGATACAATAGTCGAAGGGGCAAGATTAGAAATTTTAGAAATACCCGGAATGGCTAAATGTCGTCAATGTAGGACAATATTTTTGATAGATAAACCTTTTGGAATTTGTCAATGTGGTAGTGTGCAATTAGATATCATAGCTGGTGAAGAATTAAAAATCAAAGAAATTGAAGTAGAGGAATTATGTGTGTAACCTGCGGTTGTTCTGACGATAATCAAACGACAATTACAAATATGGAAAATGCAGATCATCATACCCATACTTTAGCAGATGGAACTGTAATAACCCATTCTCATCATCATGAAGAAGCACCCCAAATTCATGCTCAAATCCATAATACAACCATATCTTTAGAACAAGAAATTTTAGGTAAAAACAACTTATTAGCTGCCCAAAATCGCGGCTGGTTTAAAGGTCGAAATATTCTGGCTTTGAATTTAATGAGTTCTCCAGGTGCGGGAAAAACCACATTATTAACTCGGACTATTAATGATTTAAAAGATAAATTAACCATTAGCGTCATTGAAGGTGATCAAGAAACTACTAATGATGCGGAAAAGATTAAAGCAACTGGTTGTAAAGTTGTGCAAATCAACACGGGTACAGGCTGTCATTTAGACGCATCAATGATAGAAAGGGGTTTGCAAGAACTAAATCCACCGTTAAATTCTGTGGTGATGATTGAAAATGTCGGAAATTTGGTTTGTCCGGCTTTATTTGATTTAGGAGAAGCCGCTAAGGTGGTAATTTTATCGGTGACAGAAGGGGAAGATAAACCTATTAAATATCCTCATATTTTCCGCAATAGTGAAATCATGATTTTGACAAAAATTGATTTATTACCTTATATCAATTTTGATGTTCAACGCTGTATTGAATATGCAAAACAGGTAAATCCCAAAATCCAAATTTTCCAAGTTTCTGCTACTACTGGGGAAGGGTTGGAAGATTGGTATGGGTGGTTAAGTCAAAAGGTGAATAATTCAGCTAATTTAATTTCTCTATAAATCAATATGCTTTGTGTTGAGTCTAATATTTTTTTTACCATAGCGAAGCGTGGCGTTAGCCATACCACAGAGGCACAGAGGACACAGAGAGAATAGAAAATGCTTAATTCATATTTATTTTTCATTGTTTTGTAGGGTGGGCATTGCCCACTCTACTAAAATTGGCTTTATTTCTGAAAAACCGTTAATAATACAAATCCTAATAAGTCATAATGACCTACACAATTTAAACAGGCATTATTCCCCATTTCTTCTCTTTGTTTCTGACTATAAAACCTAATTCCTGTGGGAGAATGGGGCGTAATTTGACATGGTGATGAGTTATTAAAAGTAATGTCCACTAAATAGAACTTACCACGAGGAGAAAGTATCCTTGCTACCTCATTTAAAACCTGTTCTGGTTGGGGATAATGCAAAAAGCTGATAGTATTAAAAACTGCATCAAATTGTCCCTCAGCAAAGGGGAGATTTTCCGCATTACCTTCAAGATAAATTAATCGGGGACGATAACGGTTATTTTGTCTAGCTATCCGCAACATTTGGGGAGACAAATCTAAACCCGTGGCTGTAATTTCTGGAAACTGTTTTGCTAATCTATCTAATAATCTGCCTGTTCCACAACCTAAATCTAAAATATTTGCATGAGGTGATAATTCAACTTTTGTAAGTAATCTTTTATGGATTGCTTGATAAATAAAAGAAGGAAATGCCCAATCATAACTATTTGCCCAACGGTCAAATAATTCTTTTTTATTATTGACAAAGTTGCTAACCATGACTGTTATATTATTGTATTTATTTTATTATAACAAGATAGATCCCCAACCTTTTTAAGAAGTCGGGGATCTGATGATTTTAGTGATTAAAATATAATTTAGGACTTACAACCAATCTCGATAGGCTGAAATTTCGGTTACTCCAATTTCAAAAGGTGATCCTTTTCCAAAAGGAGGATAAACGCGAATTTTGGCATTTTTAGTAAATCTTTCCAGTCTATTTCCCAATTGGGGAATATTGCTGACTATATGCCAATAAGCCACTATATCGGGACAGTCTACAATTAACATCAAAGTAGTATTATTTGTAGTCATGTACCATTGACAATTAGATAGTAATACTTGGGTAATGCGATCGCACGCATAGAAGAAGCATCTACCAATAGATTGCTCCAACTCCAAATGCAGTATTCCATCCTCTTTTGTTACCTTTGTAGGAGGTAAATCATCGGGAGGAAGCAAAGAAAGTTTAGACATAATTCCGCACCTCTTGATTGTAGCGTTGCAAACTTTCTCGATTTTTTTGCAAAGAAAAAGATGAGGGTTTTAACGCTAATGTGCTGAGATCTAATTCGTCCTGAAATTTCTTGATTTTGTCACGACAACCGTTGACATCACCGATAATTGAATTCTCGATCAAATAGTCTTCATCAAAACAGATATTTGTCCGATCAAATGCTGGTTGTTGAGGACTTTTCTGCATTACTTGAGTCGAGTTAGCTGTCATTTCTTTGCTGAAATGGCGAATAAAAGGCAATGCTTCATTTACCGCTTCATCATGAGTTTTACCCACAAAAAAGAACCGCGCTAACAGGAACTTATCAGCACCACTGGAATTAAATTCCCGATATTTATTGACTGTCTTCTTGAGTCTTTCTAAAGAAAAAGGTGGACCACCCATGATTCCAAAGGAATTTTTAGCAGCAAATTCAATTGCATCATGATCACCACTAGCAACATATATAGGAATTGGTTTTTGCAATGGTTGGGGATGAATTGTGAGATTTTCGCATTGATAATATTGGCCATTAAATGATACGTTAGTCTCATATAAAAGCTTTTGAATCAATGCTACTGACTCTAACATTCTGGTGCGAGATTCCTGAGTTGTCACCCCAAAATGTTTATTTTGCTGCGGAAATGGACCACCTTTAGCTACCCCAAAAGCCAGCCTACCACTACAAAGATTGTCCAACGTAGCAATATCTTCAGCCACGCGAATTGGCTGATGAAATGGCAATAATACAGCGGCAGTTCCTAGACGAATTTGCGAAGTCACACCTGCCAAATGTGCCAATAACAGCAAAATTGAAGAACTGAGATTGAACTCATTAAAATGATGTTCTGTTACCCAAGCTTCTTCAAAACCTAAAGTTTCAGCCTCTTTGACCAATAAAACTTGCTCAAAAATAGTGCGTCTAGCATCTAGGTGATGATTTTCGTAATTGCAGAAAAGTCCTGTTTTCATTGTTGACCAAATATCAGATTAGGCTGCCATTAATTGCAACTCCAACCATAATCGAGGTTCAGACTGTTTTAACTTCGACATAGGGTCACGTAGCAATCGTTTAGCATTGAAACAAACTACTTGAATTAACCCCATATTTTCGGCTAATTCTCTGAGGATTTCTTTTTTGGCTTGAATACAGGGCATCATGTCTTCTCGACAATAAATTCCTATATATCGAAACCGTTTTGCAGGTCGTCCCCAAAAGCAAGTGATAACTTTCACGTGGCAGCCTTCTAAAAGTTCTCCCACGGAGGGATAATAGTCATTTACGACTCTAATAAATTCTTGGGCTAGGATGTCTTCAGTAATCATTTGACTGATTCTTCTGTAGCTTCCATAACTCTATTTAGTATAACATATAATTGTCATTTAAATCTGACAAAATTAATAATAAAATACCAGATCCCCGACTTC
Organism: Dolichospermum sp. UHCC 0352; assembly: GCF_009711925.1. NCBI lineage: Bacteria > Bacillati > Cyanobacteriota > Cyanophyceae > Nostocales > Aphanizomenonaceae > Dolichospermum > Dolichospermum sp. UHCC 0352. Next base: position 18,700 of record NZ_VIKY01000073.1, read on the forward strand.
TTTAAGAAGTCGGGGATCTAAATATCTCAAGTTTTTATCGAGAATTACGTTCTGCTACTAAAACATCAGCAATAATATCTGGTAGACTTTTCAAATCGGTATATCCCTCTGAACCAGAAATTGGGGAAATAAAAGTATAGTTAGGGTCACAAACTCCTGTGTCATAAACCTGCATAAACCATCTATCAGGTAATCCCTCTACACCCAATTCTACAATGTACCAACTCTCACCCATTAATCGAGAATTAATCACTGTAAACCAATCTCTATAATCATCAGCAATATTCCAATCTGCCAAAAGAAATTCTAATGATATTTTTCCAGCATCAGTTGAAGTCAATAGCATCATTACTCCTGAGTGACAACTTGATTAGAAACTTCAGGGTATAAACCTAATTCCTTTGCTAATTGTTTAGCAACAAAAAATAGAAATTGCGCTCCATCTTGATTACCTTGATGGGCAAACATTGTGGCTACTTGTAACATTGCTTGCACTAAACCAGAGTCAATTAATTCCGGTTGTGCTTCCAAAACTTCTGGTTCTTGACCATTAGGACATTGAAGAAGTTCATCAATTAAATTAAAATACTGTGTTTGGCGTTCGTCTGTCATGATAATTTAGTTTATGGTGAATGATTAACTTGAAAAATTACTGTTCGATGCTTTGTTGCCACATTCTTTCCAACATGGCAATGTGTTCTTTTAATACAGCAGCACGATAGACAAGATATCTGTCATAAGCAATAATTCCTATACCAGTACAAATCGGTGTGATTAAAAATATCCATTGCAAAATTGTTGCTAATTTATATTTTCTTGCAGCAATTTTTAATTGATGTAGAAAGTTATTGTTAGATAATTTAACCTTGACTAAAGATGGCTGAGTATTGATAATTTTTTGTTGGGGAACTAATTGAGGAGATGCTATATTTATTTTCGGCAATTCACAGGATAAATTCTGTGTTTTAACGAACTCTCTATGTTGTCCCCAAACTATAGCAAATACTACTACCCCTGGAGAAATTAATGCTAAAGTTACCAAACTTACGGTAAGCACATTTAAAAGTTTGACTTTCATATTTATTCTCCATTGCCAGGTATAGATTACCTAGATAGAAATAAAATTTCTATTAGATTGATTTTTGCACCTTTTTGTTATTCAAAATATGCTGATCAAAATCTCCTCAAAAATAAAATTATGTCCTTTCTGTATGGAGTAATACAGATAGTATTTAGATGAATCTTGAGAGATATAGAAGTTAAGAAGTCCCCCCTGATTCGTCAGACTTTCATCTTAGGAACTTCGGGGGGTAGAGGGGAATCTCTGCGTAAATCCTATATCGTTTATATCAGTTGCCTTTCAGGTCCTAGCTTTAAGGGATGCCAATTAATATTATTAAGATAATTACGACAATACTCACAGCCTGTAATCCTGACTGTGCAAGCATTTAAAAAAATATTTGGTGTAGAGGTGCTAGTATTTATTGAGTGGGGTACTAGCATTTTTGAGGGAAGGGACGGGGGATTTTGTACTCAAACTCAAACTAAGATGGGCTATTGGTTTGAGATATTTTGAAAGGAAGATTCACAAGTACAAACTGCACTCAAATCACAGGATCTCATGACAAGGCTAGACCTAAGATATCTTGAATAACTCAGAAACAAAATTAAGATATTCTAAGGAAAGTATTATCTTATTATTTTCAACAATTGGGAAGATTTGCTTATAGCAATAGACAGAGATGATGCTAAAATGGCTATGGCTGATATCAAAACTCAATCAGATAAATACTTAACCAAAATAGATTAATATATAAATTTTAGAGGTTAATAAATGCGAATTGCTAAAGACGTAACAGAACTTATTGGCAAAACTCCATTAATTCAGTTGAATAAAATTCCCCAAGCCGAGGGAGTCGTAGCTAGGATAGTTGTCAAATTAGAAAGTATGAATCCTGCTGCCTCTGTGAAAGACAGAATTGGCGTGAGTATGATTCTTTCCGCTGAAGCTGAAGGTTTAATTTCACCGGACAAAACCATTTTAGTCGAACCAACATCTGGTAACACAGGTATTGCTTTAGCAATGGTAGCAGCCGCGCGGGGCTACAAGTTAATTCTAACCATGCCGGAAACCATGAGCCAAGAAAGACGCGCCATGCTGCGGGCTTACGGTGCGAGTTTGGAATTAACACCTGGTACTCAAGGAATGCGGGGAGCAATTAACAAAGCGGAGGAAATTGTTGCTAATATTCCCAATGCTTTTATGTTACAACAATTTGCTAACCCAGCTAACCCGAAAATTCACCGAGAAACCACCGCTGAAGAAATTTGGGCAGATACAGACGGAGAAGTTGATATCTTAATTTCTGGGGTCGGAACTGGTGGCACAATTACTGGTATTGCTGAAGTAATTAAACAACGCAAACCCAGTTTTCAAGTGATTGCAGTTGAACCTAGTAATAGTCCAATTCTATCAGGTGGTAAAGCAGGTTCTCACAAAATTCAAGGTATTGGTGCGGGATTTATTCCTGATGTTTTGCGTCAAGATTTAATTGATGAAATAATTCAAGTTGAGGACGCAGCAGCAATGGACTATGGACGGAGATTAGCCAGAGAAGAAGGTTTATTATCAGGAATATCTTCGGGTGCGGCTTTAGCTGCTGCTATTGAAGTAGGAAAACGCCCAGAAAATGCGGATAAATTAATAGTCATGATTCAACCTTCCTTTGGTGAACGCTATTTAAGTACCGCCATGTTTCAAGATTTAATGAGTTAAACATTTCGTAGGTTGGGTTGACGCAAGGAAACCCAACAAAATCCTTAATAATTTTTGTCTGATAGCGTAGCGTGGCGTAGCCATATCAGGATTTATAGGATTTAAGGATTTACAGGATGTTTATTTATTTGATAAAATAACTTATAATTCTCTATTTTTTTGATATTAAATTATATTAATCATTTATAACATATTCAATTGCTTCTAACTTTTGTAGAGAATTAGTTAATTTTTTTTTAATTTTTATCTCTCCAGCCCAACTTACATATTCTTCGTCACCACCTGTAAGGTCTTCTGCTGTCCAATTGGCGAAAAAAAACTCTGATGAAACTTGATATTTTGCTTCAAATTCCATTAGTAATTTATTGGTTTTTTCTATTGAACGTTTTAAGTTTTTAATCTCGGAATCAATGGCTGACTGAACCAGGTTTTGTACGATTTCAACGTCAGGAGAATCGGATTTAATTTGTAGCTGTAACATAAGTTTTACCTCAAATAGAAGGACTATAGTAATTTTACTGCTTGGGTTTTTACAAGACAATACATATTAATTATAACATTTTTTTACTCTATGGGGAAACCTGGAATAATTCTATCAATCTCCTGCATTAGTTGTAAAGTGTCTGTTAAAGCAATGACAATTTTTTGATAATGGTTAATTTCCTCAATAGATAATTTTCTATTAGCATTTTTTCGGTCTTTTAACCATTTATCTAATACTTGATATCCTCCTATTTTAAATTCCCAAATATGTGGAGGAATATTGGTAAAATAGCTTTCTTTATTGATATAAACTCTTTGTAATTCGGAATTATAGGTAACTTCAGTAACTTGATTATCTCCTATTGTTTGATAGGTTGTAATTAAATTATTGAGTTTATCAGATTTCATTAAATGTAAATTAACTAATTCTTCTCCTTTGATAGCTAATTCATGAAAGAGTTTTTGATTACTAGTTAAAGGAAGACGCGGAAAATCTATCTTTAGAAATTCAGCGTATCTAGTACGATAGGTGGGACTGTGAAATATAGCATAAGCATAGTAAAATATTTTTTCTGGAGTTGGTATTTTACCGAGTTTTTCTTTGATAGTTTCTAGGAATTTTGGTGATAGGTTGGGAGTTTTTTCCAGAAAAAGATTTGTTTGATCATTTTCTGTATTTGGGTATGTGTAGAGAGGAAAGTAATAGTTAAATTCTCTTGAACTTAATGATATTGCATTACAGTCTCCCAGAAAATTAGTTACAAATATGTGTCTAAATCCCATTTCTGCTTGTTGTCTGCAACAAATTAATGCTAAGTTAGGATGAATTAAATGTTGCATTACTTCTTTAACAGGTCTTTTGAGAATCCTCTTACTAAAATAAATCCATCTGTTATCAAATAATCTATAACAATATGGTTTAAGTAAATCAGAATTATATCTTTCAATAAAAGCAGTTTTTCTTTCTGCATTTAATGTCCAACCTGCTTTATCTGTTAATTCATAATAGGTTTGAATTTCATTATTAGTAATTGATGATGAATAAAAGTCTTGAACTCTTTTTTCTAATTCTTTTTTGTCGTAAGCTATAGCAAAATAATCATGTCCTGATTGAATACCATTTTTAGACAATAAAAATATATCTGTTATTGGGATTAACTTATTATACTCTTGGATTATTTCAAAATCTTTCGGTGCAAAAAAGTAATTAGGTTCAGTTGGTTGTAACTCTATCCAATTAACATTATCTAAACTTGCAGATTCTAAAAACTTATATTTATCCTCACGACTTCCCCACAGATCATAATATAACACCTTAGCCATTTCCTTCATTCCATCTCTGGATTTATAAGCCGTAGAAAAATAATCAGGTTCGCTTTTTTCGCGCACAGCAATTAAAATCGCTACACCTTGTTGAATATCAAAAACATTTTGATCAACATTTCCCTCTGGAGTGGTTTCTTTTAATAAAGAATTACCATGTAAATCCATGATATATAAAGTATCAAAATACCTTAATAGTTCTTCCCTCATACCTCGATGAATTAAACCATTGAGATAGGAATGATTAGTAATAAAACCAATGATACCATAGCCTTTAGGTGTTTTTTGAATTTGATATTGAGCAAAACGAATAAATTTAATATAATCATCATCTAAAGGTTGAATATTCTTTTCTTTTTCTAATCTGACTCTACCTTTATATAATTCTAAAAGTTCCCCAATATGGGTTAATTCCGTAATGGTTTTCCCCGCTTTTCCTGTTTTATAAATCCGATTCCAAGCTGAACCAGTATATTCAACATCTGCTAAATATCTTTCATCTTGATTTAAAACTCTTTTGCGTTTACTAGCATTTTGAGAACTGACAGAATAAGGAGGATTTCCTAATACCACCATTACGGGAATTTCCGTTTTTACTTTTCCTGCTTGACTGGATTCTTCCGCAATAATTTGAGTAATACCAGGAATTAAATCACCTTCTTTGATTCCTGCTTCTAACGCATTGGTTAAATAAACTTTTAATCTTTCTTCTGGTACAAATTTATAACCTAAATCTCCTAATAATAAACCTAATTTTAAATGCGCGATAGTATAAGGAGTCATTAATAATTCAAATCCAAATAGACGGTTTAAAAGTCTTGCACCTCTTAAAAAATTATTCCATTGACGGATATCAAATTTAGCAACATTATCACGAATTTGTTTAATAACTGCATATAAAAATGTTCCTGTTCCAGTTGCGGGGTCAAGAATTGTGACTTTGCGATTTCCTAAACCATATTCTAAATCAAAGACTTTATCTAAAATATCATCAACAGAACGAACAATAAAATTAACTACAGGTTCAGGAGTATAATAAACTCCTCTACTTTTCCTTAATGAAGATTCATAAGCAGCTAAAAATGTTTCATAAAAGTGAATAACTGGGTCTTCCGTGCGGGTTTCCTGACCAAAATTTTCTAAAATATTGGTCATGTCTATTGTGTTAAATAAGTCTATTAAATTTTCGATTGATTTGTGAATTTTACTAACGCTATCAGTTCCTAAAACCAAATCAAATAACCCTTTCAAAAAAGGGATTCTATCAGTAATATAAATACTTGCGGTTGTGCGATTAAATGCAAATTGTCCAGGGTTTTGTGCATGACCAATTTTCGCAGTAAATAGCCCATAAGCAATAGTTTGGGCATACATATCTGCAAATTTATCATTATCTATATCTAAAAGTAGTAATTTCTTAAATGTTGATTTTAATTGATTTAATTCTTCTGTAGTTGTTTCTATTTCTAAAGATGATTGAATTGCGTTTCTAATGGTTTTAGTATAAGCTGCCATTTCTTTAGCCAAATCATAATAGTTATTAATATCTTTGGCTTTTTGATTCAGAAATGATTGGAGTAATTCTGTAATAGGTTGTAAATCATTAACCAGAATAATTTCACCTTGTTCTAAATTAGCTAATTTAGCAGTTTTTTCACATTCTCCGTCTACATACCAATGAAATTCTAGATAATTAGTTAAAATCAAATTGTAACCAATATTGGATTCTAAATAACGTTTGATTTGTGCAGTTTTTTGGATTTTACCTAAATCAATATGAATATCTTTAGCTTCTATATATCCCAAAATTCGATCATTTTTTCTAATAGTTAAATCAGGGATTCCTGCTTGATTACCTTTCTCTTCAATTCTGGCATTAATACCAATCATTAAATCCTCAATTAGACGTTTTAGACTGGGGTAATGACTACGTTCTCCACCGCGTTGGCTATTTTCTTGCAAGTCTTGGATATAGTTATTGAAATCAGACATAATCCCTGGAATATTAATAAATAATTTTCCTTTGAGGATAGCACATATTTTTTAAGATTTATCAAATTGTAGTAAAAGATTACATTTAGTAATAGTCCCCGAATTCTTTAATAAACTATCATTTTTTAGTGAGATAAATATTAAAAACCCAAAAAATCTATGCCGCAAAACTTGTAGAGACATTTAATAAAACATCTCCACATTTATGAACCTCTCAAACTCTTATTCCTCCGTGTCCTCTGTGTCCTCTGTGGTTAGTTTCTTCATTCATTTCATTCTAAAATCTTGCAACAAAAAAGGCATAATTGCACCCGTAGTCAAACTAGCCACAGTAACGGGAATACAAAGAGGAATTGAGGCTTGTGCTAATAATACTAATATAACCGTACCAATACCACTAGCAATAATAATTTGACGCAGAAAATATATAGGGTCACGGAATAGTTTACCCTTGAAAAATAACTGCATAGAAAACCAAGTTAATGCTAACATATATGCTCCTAATGATTGGCTAATAAATTCAGGACAAATAACCCTAAAATTACCGCAGGAATTACCCCTGCTGGTGCAAATAAACTACCAATTATGGCTGCAAATTGGTATCCGATATCTTTACCCGCAAGGATAATTCCACCAATTGCACCACCAATCATTGATAAAATCACAGCAATGATTAACCAAGTAAATCCTGTAGTGAGATTTAATTCTGTATTTAAACTATGCAGAAATTTGAGAAATACTGGATCATTTACTAATTCAAACATAGATATTCTCCTATTTAGGGTTTAATTTAATGAGAATGCTTGAATTTCCGCAGTTAAATCTTGGAGGGCTTTGGCTACTATTTCGGCTTGTTCTAATTGCTGATGTTCTGTAAATATTCGCCAAGCTTCTTGATAGTATTCTTCTGCTTTTAAGAGATTTTGGGGATTCCCTAATTCTGGTTTTTCGGGGTCGTCAGGTAAGTTGAAGAGAAGGTTAGCTTTGTTAGAAATTGTATTGGCATATTCTAACGGTGTATCTTGCAAATTACGCACTTTTAAAGCTTCATTGTAAGCTAAAACAGCCCGTAAATTATTTTCGATAGGATGAGAACTTACTAAATATTGTAAAGCATTTCCTAAATTATTTTGCAACATTGCATATTCTCTAGGATGGTCAATTAAGTTAATATGCTTGAGGGCAATTTCAAAAGACTGAACCGCTAAACCTTGACGCAAAGATTCCTGTGCCGACGACATGGGCATGGAAAGATAAGCGATCGCTATGTTATTATGTAAAATCGCATATTCCTGGGGGTAATCTTCCCAAGTAAACACCCGCAAAGCCTCATGATAAGCATGAATACTCTCAGTTATCTGGGCTAAATTATAGGGAACTAAAGATTGGAAAACTAACCCCAAATTCATCTGCACTGCGGCTACTTCCTCCGCCGTTGCCAATTGTTGTAAAATCGGCAAAGCTTCCTGATAATCTGCCCGTGCTTGTTGCAAAAATTGAGAACCCCCATCAGGAATCATCTGTAATGACCCTGCCATGCCCACCTTAGCCCGTGCTTTCAGTAAAACATAGTCATCCCCACACATTTGATAAGCGCGGTCAAATAGCCCAATTGCATTGTGTAAATCTTGGGCTGTTTTCGGCTTTTTCTGAAAACCTTGTGCTATTTCTATCAGCATTTGGATTTTTTCGGCTGTTGTTGCTGACTCTGAAGATATGGACGCAATAGCAGCTTTCACAAATGAATCTGTAATACTAGAAGTCATAAATTTGCCTGGGGAATGGAGTTATGATCACCCATATATTAGGGTTATTAACTAAGCCGATTTACGCAGTTTTCGAGTTGATACAGATTCCCCAATTTCGTTCTAGATATAACCCCCCACCCTGAACTTTAGTATGGCTTACGCCACGCTTCGCTATCAGGGCTAATAACTAAATTCCGTTAAAACGGACTAGAATTTTCTTTTAGTCGTCTTTAGACAACTTTCGCTATGAGACTCCGAATGAATTCGGAGGCGAGCTAATTTGGCTATTAGACTTGTGAATACGGCTTACGCCAGGCTACGCTCTCATTTGGAGGTGAACTACATGAGAAGGCAATAACATTAATACTCTCCAATATAAAACAATTGGGTTATAAAAATCTAGAGTGAATTTACCAATAAAAGGAGTTTCCTTTCTATCCTCAACTTCGTGATTTATCTAACAGTTGTCAAAATTGGCATAAAATTAAAACCAGAATAAAAAACCCACTCATATATGGGTAATAGACATCTCCCGTAAAGATTGTAGAGACGTTCCATGGAACGTCTCTACAGGTCACGCATATTTAATTTTTGGAGATGTCTAATTACTAGAGTTTCAACTTAGGAAAATTATCCTGCCAATAAGATAATAAAGCCTGCCAAGCAGTTTCTAATTCAACATCACTAGTATCAGCCTTAGTTAACGAAAGTTGCCCCCAGATACAGCGACGGTCACGGAGAGTTTGTTTACCGTTAAATAGATTCAACCATTGAGAGGGATTTAGGTAAGGACGATAAAAATGGGCAGCGAATTGAGATACTGTCACTGTACTTTTTCCCAGAGAATTAATGCAGGCTGTCAAATAGCGGTTTTGTTGATCAAAAAACTCTAAATGATCACCTTTGAGGTTCACTTTTTCAACGGGCTTTATCAGCTTAGGTAAATTAGGTAGATAACTAAATTGCTGATAGTAGTCCTTGACATCACCTAAGCTAGAAGGGACATAGTAAAAGTTAGCAGTTAAGCCCTGACCGGCTTTTTGGTAATGATAAATTTGTCCTGACAAGATATCCTTCGTCTTATCGGTTTCGATATCTGTGTTTAGTAGAGGACGATTATTCTCCTGGGCTAGTTGCTTTGACGATAAAGATAGAGGTTCACTAGCCGTGAATTGCCAACCAGGGAGAGGAATTTGTGACGGAAAACGATAGACGGCGGTTTGACTCAAGCCCGCGTTGGGATGGATACAAAAATTAAATAAAATGATGATCAAACCGATACCTGTTAGTACAATTAACCAGGATACTGGCTGAGACTTTTGAGGGGGGGCTTTTGTCAGTGACGATGGAATTTGACTGGGTGATAGGAAAAGAATCACCGCCCCAAAGGATAGGAACGAAAGTAAAGCAAAAATATCACCACCTTGAGAACCATGCCAATAACTAAATGCAGGTTTATCTGTCACCACTAGCGCTATAACAACCAATCGGATCACGGACAAAATAACACTAATAAGCACTGAAAGAATAAAAGGCAAATAAATATTTTTCAGATAAGAGGGAAAAAGAATGGCCAGCACGAAAGAAAATTTTAATAGGATGATTAGAAGTGGTATCGCCGTGCATTCTGATAAAATATCAATTACCCCATTATTAACAGAAACAAGAGAGCCTTGAGTAGCGGAATTAAAGCCCAAGTACCATAAAAGATAAGAAGTAAGTTTGGCGGAGATTACCGTAATCCGAATCAGCATTCCCAATAATTTGACAAAGACGAAAATTAAGGGAAATATCGCAATTACTGCTAATTCTCGCTTAAATTGTTTAATTCCTGGAAATCCTGATGCTAATAAAGCCAACCCAATAGCACTAACCAAAGGGAGACAGTACCAAAAAATAGAGATTTCTTGAACTGAAAATTTCGCATTGATGTAGGGAATAATAATTAAACAACAACCAACAAAATTAGCAGGAAACTGGCTCGCAAAAACAAGGTTATTCCGTCTCTCGTAAATGTGGAATATGACACTTGCATATAACAATAGTTGGAAAAACGAGTCATTAAGATTTTGTTCAACTCGCCAGTGGAGTGTTAGGTGAGTTGAAGTTACTAACCCAAAAATAAATAGAATGAGGAAAGTATAATTCAGAAAATTAACTTCCCTAAACTTTTCCATTTTACCTGTCATTGCTAATATCGTTTTCAACATTCTAAATACAAGCCCGTCCTATTTGAAGCCAAACAATCACAAAGGTAACACCAATAATTAGGAGAGCAATAACTGTTCTCAAGCTACTTTTCCATCTATTCTTCCACTGCTCTTGCTGGTTTTTGGCTGCTTCTTGGGAGACTCTCTTTTTTGCACTGGCTAAGTTTTTTTGAATTGTATTTTTAAGCTGAGGAGTTGGTAAATTTAAGTCATCTGGACTCATGTTGATATTTTTAGCGAACAGCTTGATCTGTTCTGCGCTAACCTCTGAAGCAAGACGCTTTTCGATTTGGGTTATTTGTTCAACACTGTTATTTTTCTGTTGGGTGATTTGATCATTGACCACTTTTAGGACTCGTTGCGTATCTAATAAAGTCAGGGGAATTAAGGCAAAAAAGGCGATTCCCATGAGCAGAATCACCCAGCGGATAAATCTCAAAAAAACAATTTCTAGGAAGCGGATATCATTTTTATTTTCACGAAAGTAACGAGTAAAAATAAACCCTAAGCCAATCAAAAAAATCCAACTATGCTCAGTGAAGAGACTAATGGCATTGAGTTCCCATTCAGGGTTTTGGAGTTGAGGTGGGACAATCACATAGATAAAATCTATGAATGACATCATCACAATTCCATAGCCAATAATCGGTAATAGACCAGTCAAGTCACTAGTATTTGATAAAAGACCTTCCCAGTTAACTCGACCGAAAAATGCCCTGAAGTTCTTGACAGAAGAGAAAATAAAGTAATTAATACCTTTTTTGATACCTCTAAAATTCATTGATGCTAGTCTTCCTTTTCAATGCAAAGTTTATAATTACAGCAGCTATCAGCGGTAAAGCCCTCTAAGTGCAAGGCTTTGTGATTAAGATTTGTACCTCATTTACCTGCAATTTACTGGAATTTATCCTTATGACGGCTGAGATTTGAATTTTTACAAGATTACGAAAAATCCAGATGTGTAGGGGTTTAGCATTGCTAAATTCCTACCTGTATAGAAGCCAAGGATTCAGCCATCTTGAGTATAATCAAGGAGATTACATAAAGGTAATAGACTATAGCCATGCAGTAAAATTACTTGACCAATCCTACTATATAATGTTACTATTTTCAATAATAATTTTTTTTGACTGTAGCTTTCATTCAAGCTTGCTGCTCTCAAATTTACCTTGTTTTTCAGAGTATTATTATGAATTTGCAGAAAATTGCCCTTTTAACCGGACTCACTGTTGCCAGTGTACTAGGCAGTGGTGCTTTATTATTCGGGGATATTCTTGTTAAAATTAAATAACATTTGTGAATCTTCCAAAGGTAATACTTCTACAGAATAAGATTTTAACCACTGTTGAAAAGAACGTCCACCTTGTTCAACATACTGACTTAATTCCGGTAAACAACGACGGCGATAAAAACCACATAAAGGTTGCCAGATTTGATTATTTTGGACCAAAGCCGCCATTTTATTTTCGGGAATTGTATCTAATTTAGATATCCAATCTTGTAATATTTCTAGCCGCAAATTTGGTAAATCACAAGCCAATAAAAGTACCCAATTTGTTTCTACTGCTGCTAAACCTTGCATAAAACCTACAAGGGGTCCATGGGTGCGGGGTTCATTTCCAGTTTCCCCAGATAAAGGAACTTCTCGAATAAATTGACTTTTAGATGTGAGTAATTCTTGATAACGTTCTGGCCAGGGAGTTACTATATAAACTTTATCAGTGCAAGCTTCAGCAATAGTACAAATTAATTGCAACATGGGTACACCTCGAATAGGAATTAAGGCTTTATCTCTACCCATGCGAGTGCTTTTACCACCTGCTAAAACAATAGTAGTAACATCACGCTTTAAATCAATATTCATAATATTTGGATTCTATTTAATAAAAATTAACTGTATTTTCTCATAAATCGGTTACAATAATTATATAAATCTATAATTTATAAATATTATCAATTTTATGACAATTTTTTTTGAATTTGAAGCAGATTTTGTTGATTCCTGGCGTTGTATTCCTATGCAAGTGCGCTATAAATTAGACACTTGCGGTATTAAGCTAAAATTAGCAGAATGGAATCAGATGAATCAAGAATCACGTCAAAATTTAGCGATATTACCTTGCGATACAGATGGTCAAATTCATGATTACAGACATTATATTCAAGAGTTGGTATTGCAACTCACTGGTAAACCAGTAGCCGAATTACCCATTGAAACTCATCCAGCATGGATGGATAATACCGCTATTCCCAGCAGTATTCACGCAAAAGCCCAGGAAATAGGTGTGATTATCACAACTGAGGCATGGGCAAGCTTAACTAGTTTACAGCGTTTTGCCTTGATTAAACTGAGTCGTCCTAGCCATGAAAATAAAAACTTCTTACCGGCTTTGCAAGAATTTAAATTGTTGCCAAAATCCTAAATTCTGATATATTGCTATAAATAATACTTTTTAAGTAGTGGGTAAAAGCAAATGATTAAACTCGACCAGTTTTTAAAGTTTTCCGGTATCACCTCTACCGGAGGTCAAGCTAAATGGATGATTGTTGATGGTGAGGTTAAAGTTAATGGTGTAGTGGAAACGCGCAGAGGACGAAAATTAGGAGATGATGATCAAGTAACAGTAGCAGGAAAAACTTTAAAAGTTGGGGAAATACTATCAGATACCGTTGATTAATTTCGATATCTATGATTTTGCCCTCACTACTTTTCCGACCATAACATCCAATTATGCTAATTCTTAATTTTTATTTCCAAAAAATTAATTGCTTTAAATAACACCTTGATTTAAAATAATAAATATTGATCAATAGGTCATTCTCTACAAGTAAATCCTCTCAAAAGGGGAATTATACCCCTACAGAACTTCTTTAATTGTGCATTGTCAACATATATAAAAAGACATAGCTAATGACTAATGTACTCTGGTTACAAGGTGGTGCTTGTTCGGGTGACACCATGTCGTTTCTGAATGCCGAAGAACCAACAGCTTGTGATTTAATTGCTGATTTTGGGATGAAAATACTTTGGCATCCTTCCTTGGGTGTAGAATTAGGTGAAAACGTCAAAACCCTTTTATGGGACTGTATTTCTGGTAAAATTCCTGTAGATATTTTGGTATTTGAAGGTAGCGTAGTTAACGCCCCTAATGGTACAGGAGAATGGAACCGATTTGCCGACCGTCCCATGAAAGATTGGTTAAACGATTTAGCCAAAGTTGCGAAATTTATTGTGGCTGTGGGAGACTGTGCAAGTTGGGGAGGAATTCCCGCTATGTCACCCAACCCCAGCGACTCCAAAGGACTGCAATTTCTCAAACGGGAAGAAGGCGGTTTTTTAGGTAAAGATTTTGTCAGTCAAGCCGGCTTACCGATAATTAATATTCCTGGTTGTCCCGCACACCCCGACTGGATAACGCAGATATTAGTAGCGATCGCCACTGGACGAATTGATGATATAGTTCTTGATGAACTGCACCGTCCCCAAACCTTCTTCAACACCTACGCCGAAACCGGTTGTACCCGCAACATTCACTTTGCATACAAAGCCACAACCACCGAATTTGGACAACGCAAAGGTTGTCTATTTTACGACTTAGGTTGTCGTGGTCCCATGACTCATGCCTCCTGTAACCGCATTCTCTGGAATCGCGTCTCCTCCAAAACCCGCGCCGGAATGCCCTGTTTAGGCTGCACAGAACCCGAATTTCCCTTTTTCGACCTCAAACCCGGAACAGTCTTTAAAACCCAAACCGTCATGGGAGTACCCAAAGAAATACCCCCTGGAGTCAACCACAAAGATTACGCCGTCCTCACCGTTGTTGCCAAAAACACAGCCCCAAAATGGGCAGACGAAGACTTTTTTACAGTTTAGTCATTGGTCAGTAAGTAGGTTAGCATTGAAAATCGTCCTTATGGCAAGGTAAGAGGCAATAGGCAATAGTGAAGAGGGTTTGGGGGATTTTACTTTTCTTTACACAGATTGGTTCTATTGTGTTCACCCACTTAGTCATTAGTCAGTGGTTAAGAGAATTATTGCCACAATTATATTCTTTGCGCCTTTGCCCCTTTGCGTCTTTGCGCGAAACAAAAATTCTAATGACAACTAACAAAGGACAAATATGCCAATTCAAACCTTAGATATTTCACCTGTCGGTAGAGTCGAGGGTGATTTAGATGTGCGTGTCGAAATCGAAAATGGATATGTCACAAACGCTTGGACTCACGCTGAACTTTTTCGCGGCTTTGAAATAATTTTACGCGGAAAAGACCCTCAAGCCGGCTTAATTGTTACTCCTAGAATTTGTGGAATTTGTGGCGGTTCTCACCTCAGTTCTGCTTCTTGGGCGTTGGATACAGCTTGGGGAACAGAAGTTCCTAGAAATGCAATTTTAGCGAGAAACTTAGGTCAAATTGTTGAAACAATCCAAAGTATTCCCCGCTACTTTTATGGCTTATTTGCCATTGATTTAACTAATAAAAATTATCGCCGTAGTCATTTTTATGATGAGGCTTGTCGGCGTTTTGCTGCCTTCACAGGTAAATCCTATGAAATCGGCATTACAATTTCCAGTAAGCCTGTAGAAATCTACGCTTTATTAGGTGGACAATGGCCGCACAGCAGTTATATGGCAATAAATTAGGGAATTGCTTATATAGTCAGGATTATTCAGATTAGATTTAATTATTCCCTGGTTTTTCCTTAAATGAGGCCATAAATCCACCCCATCCATATCATAAGTCCATTTATTTTAGTTATTTGGTGTTTTCAGACGTTACCTAATTTTTCCCTTAATCGCTGTTCAGGAAGTTAAAGGCAAATAGTTAAGTATAATTTTTTCTTTTTATTGAAATATAAACCCGGTTTTTTCTCAATATAAATACGTAATTTTTAGTATAAAAGTTAGAATATTTACAGCTTGTCTTGAGTATATAAGTATTGATTTATTTGGATATTGAGCGATTCCTACGGAGCGCTTCGCTATCGCATTTCCCCAATATCAGCGAACTGACAAGTCAGCGCTTACGCTATCGCAGTTAATAGTAGTTAAGGAAACATAAGAAAATGGATATTGAGCGAATTGCTTGCAGCAGGGATCGCGCGATCGCACTAGAAATATGGAAAGGAACTCTTTTAATTTAAAAAGATTACTAGTCATTTGTTAAACTATTTTGCCGTAACTTTAAGAATGTTTGATGTTCAAGACCGTACAACATCTTCAATCGGATTTCGTACATTAAATCTGTCAGCAATTTCTTGAATCTGGTATAGACTGTCTGATCAATCCTATCCTCTGAAACTAAATCACCTCCATGAGCTACAGAATTGCGTAATCTTAGGAATAAATCTAAGGAGTCTTTTAAATTAGGATTTGGATATTTGTAATCTTTCCAATGTTCTGGAAACTTTTCAAGTGCAAAACTTTTGAGCAGTTTGTTCAAGACATTGAAGCCAACATTACTCTCAGTATTAACAACTCTTGAAATAGAGCAGCTACTAATAGCATGAAAATTCTTAAGTGAGACAAAAAACTGTACCTTTCTATTATCTTTTTCGGGATACTCCTTGAACTGTTTGAAATCGTTTTCCATGTGGTGAATAACTATTTCATCGCAAAAATCATAGAAATCTATCCCTAAGTTATTAATTTCATCAATATAGAGGTTGAAAGATTTTTGGATAAAACTTTCCCATACTGAATAAATCATCGCTATTGATTGGGTTGAGAAAATATCTTTATGTCTTGAAGATAAAGAGTATCTTTTCGTGAAAATTGCTCTCTCAATTTCAAAAAGAACAGATACTCGCTCCTCAATAATTTCTTGCAATGCTATATCAAAATCATCCATAATTGATTGCTAAGTTTATTGAAAAATCTCATCTGCTCTTTTAAGACGAGTTCTAATCCGGCTTCTGCTATTAGAACTACTACCAGAATATCTCTTGAAATCTTGATCATTTTTTAATTCTCTTATTTTTGATTTTAAAAGTTCAATGTCTACAGCATATTTATCAATATTTTGAGCAACTCCGATTAATATACCTTCAAAATAAGCTGGAACAAATAAGTTACCCTCGTTTCTGAATATCTTATTATCTCCTATTTGGTTAATTAATTCTAAGACTCTTATGATAAGAAATTCATAATTATTGTAGTCAAAATCAGCATTTTTGACGGTTTCCTCCATAAATTTATTTAAGAATTTCTCCATGTTTTCATTTACGTTTTCAGCATTTTGATAGAAAGCGAAAAACCTAAGAACTAGTTCTTGATCATATAATTCATTAAGTTTGCCACGACTTAATTGGGTAAGTGTTTTGAAAACCTCGTTTTGACTAATTTTTAGTAAAAGCTCATTAAGCCGAGGATCTACTCCTCGATAAATTGCATTTCTTATTTCCTGTGGAGTTAATTTTGAACCTCCAGAGTTGAGTCGTTTGAACAACTCATATTTCATAGAAGTGCTGCTTTCCCCTCTCAAAATTTCGACTCTACAAACAGCCCTTTTTAGATTTATTTTTAAATTAGTTGGAAGAGTATCAACATTAAAACCTTGTAAGCTGTTAACTAATCCTCCTTCTTGCAAAATCCATTTATTTATAGTTTTTCCCTCTTCAGTTTCTTCCCCGTTTTCTTCTTCAATTTCTTCTCTCTCTTCCACTGATGAGTTAACATCCTCTTCTGGATGATTGATTTCCCATCCATCACCTTTTAGCTCACCAAAGAAACTTATAAAAGTAGAAACACGTTGCAATCCATCAACTAACTCCCATACACCATTTTTATCTTCAGCTACGAATATTGGAGGAATTGGAATCGAGAGTAGAATGGATTCTATAAGTGCAGTTTTTTGTGTTTCTGACCATCGAAACAACCTTTGATACTCTGGTCTAATTATTAATTCATCATTTTTGTATAGGTTGATCAACTCTCCAAAAGAAATGTCGAGCCTATCTGACGAAAGTCTTCTTCTCTCATCTGAAACTGCTTGTTCGAGCAAGGCTATTTTTTCTTCAAGGTTTTCCATATGACTCAGGCTAAGTATGATTTTCCAAGTATAACTAGCGGGTAATGAAATGAATGCTCAACTACCTTTCACACTTCTTTTTCATGTCGCTATTGTATTGTAATACATAATTTTTCCGTATAACATCCATATTTAGTGTATTAAACGGAATTTTCTATAAAACTCCCAATGGAACAATAGACATCTCCAAAAAGCTAGTATAGCAATCCTAAATTGATATGTGAGAGTTCAATAAGCCTCAAGAGCGATCGCAGTTAATCCAGTTAAAGAAGTACAAGACAATGGATTTTGAGCGATTCCTACGGAGCGCTTCGCTATCGCACTAACCCAACATTAGTGAACTGACAAGTCAGCGCTTACGCTATCGCAATTAATCACAGTTAAGGAAGCACAAGACAATGGATTTTGAGCGATTCCTAGGTCGCGCTTCGCTATCGCATTAACCCAATATTAGCGAACTGACAAGTCAGCGCTTACGCTATCGCAGTCAATCCCCGTTAAGAGGATGTTTGAAAAGTGGTATTCCGTA
>NZ_VIKY01000074.1:0-1101 GCF_009711925.1 Dolichospermum sp. UHCC 0352
CACCTACCAAAACATACATAACTCAAACGCAATTATAAACACATGACAACTACCTTACAACAGCGCGAAAGTGCTAACGTATGGAATCGCTTCTGCGAATGGATCACCAGCACTGACAACCGTTTATATATCGGTTGGTTCGGAGTATTAATGATCCCTACCCTCCTCGCTGCAATTACTTGCTTTGTAATTGCATTTATCGCTGCTCCTCCCGTGGACATTGACGGTATCCGCGAACCAGTTGCAGGTTCTCTACTCTACGGAAACAACATCATCTCCGGTGCAGTAGTTCCTTCCTCCAACGCTATCGGTTTACACTTCTACCCTATTTGGGAATCTGCTTCTTTAGATGAGTGGTTGTATAACGGCGGTCCTTACCAGTTAGTAGTATTCCACTTCTTGATCGGCGTATTCTGCTACCTCGGTCGTGAATGGGAACTTTCTTACCGCTTAGGAATGCGTCCTTGGATTTGCCTAGCATTCTCCGCACCTGTAGCTGCTGCTACCGCAGTATTCTTGATATACCCAATCGGTCAAGGTTCATTCTCAGACGGTATGCCTTTAGGTATCTCTGGAACATTCAACTTCATGATCGTGTTCCAAGCTGAACACAACATCTTGATGCACCCCTTCCATATGTTAGGTGTAGCTGGTGTCTTCGGTGGTTCTTTGTTCTCTGCAATGCACGGTTCACTCGTAACTTCTTCCTTGGTTAAAGAAACAACCGAAAACGAATCACAAAACTACGGTTATAAATTCGGTCAAGAAGAAGAAACCTATAACATCGTTGCTGCTCACGGTTACTTCGGTCGCTTGATTTTCCAATACGCTTCCTTCAACAACAGCCGTCAACTACACTTCTTACTAGCTGCTTGGCCTGTAATTGGTATCTGGTTCACAGCTTTGGGTGTTAGCACAATGGCTTTCAACTTGAACGGTTTCAACTTCAACCAATCTGTCATGGATTCTCAAGGTCGTGTCATCGCTACATGGGCTGACGTAATCAACCGCGCTAACTTAGGAATGGAAGTAATGCACGAGCGTAACGCTCACAACTTCCCTCTAGACTTGGCTGCTGCTGACATTGCTCCTGTTGCTTTA
>NZ_VIKY01000075.1:0-1128 GCF_009711925.1 Dolichospermum sp. UHCC 0352
ATAAGAGACAGCCCGTACAG
Organism: Dolichospermum sp. UHCC 0352; assembly: GCF_009711925.1. Classification (NCBI taxonomy): domain Bacteria; kingdom Bacillati; phylum Cyanobacteriota; class Cyanophyceae; order Nostocales; family Aphanizomenonaceae; genus Dolichospermum; species Dolichospermum sp. UHCC 0352. The sequence continues at coordinate 21 of NZ_VIKY01000075.1, forward strand.
TTGTCAGTTGTTAGTAGGGGCGAAGCATTTGGAAGATAAATTATCGGTCATTGCCAAAAATAGTTCTCCAAATGCTTCGCCCGTACAGTTGTCAGTTGTCAAGGGAGTATGTAGTTTTAATAGATATATATTTTCAATAACCTATACAGGTTCTAATTTTTAATTTTGCATTTTTCATTCCGCCCTGCGGTACTAATCCTCAAACCAACTAGCACGCCAAGCGGCTTCAGCTTCAGCAATTTTAAGTTCTCGTTGTCTTTTTTGATATTCTCGTCCGAGTTTATTCAATTGCATTAAAATATTACGAATTGCCTTGCGTTCTGACAATAGTGTTGCTTCAGCAAATTCTATTTCTCCTAGTCGTAAGTGAATAGCCATAATCTGAGTGAGGCTAGAATCTTCGGAATCTTCCTCATTACGAATTTCTATGACTAAGTTTAATAAATTGGGAGGGCTGGGTATCATATTACTAGAAGCTTCTGAAGCAGCAGCAGCAGCGGTGGCAGCGACTAAAATCGGTTCTGGTAGTTTTTTGGGTAAAACCCCTGTTTTTTGGATGAAGATATTAGCTGATTGGGAGACTTTTTTTAAAGTTTCTTGAATCTCTTCTTCTAAATTTTGTTGCCATTCAACTAGTTCTATGGGGTTAGAAGGATCTAATGCTTGAGGTTGTTGTTCGTTTTCTTCGTTTTCTTCGTTTTCTTCTTCCTCCTCAATTTCTACAACTGCTTCTGTTTGGGTAACTTCTGGAGGTTGAATATAACTAATTAATTCTTTAGCGGCTTGTTGACTTAATTTACGAAGGCTTTGTTGTAATTTTTGCCGTTGATTTAGTGATAAGTTCAGAAATTCATCAGGATATCCTTGGGTACACAGGTAATAACTAGCCAAAATCAATTGTTTTTGTAAGGCTGATCCCAAGGTATTTATATATTTAGTATAGGCTAAATTGAGTTCGTGAGCGATCGCCCTAATCGCCTCTTTTAATTCAGTAATATCTTTTTCTATCCGTTCAATTGCTCTTGCCATAACTTTAAGCTAATTAGTTGTCGGTTGTCAGTTGTCGGTTGTCAGTTGTCGGTAGGGGCGAAGCATTTGGAAGATAAAT
>NZ_VIKY01000076.1:0-4286 GCF_009711925.1 Dolichospermum sp. UHCC 0352
TCTTCCAAATGCTTCGCCCCTACTAACAACTAACAAATTAAATTGGTGTTACCCAATATTTAATTCCTTGGATAGTTTTTTGTTGTAATCCAAATTTGGGTAAATCATCTTCACTCTGGCTTAAATAAGTCCAATGGGGAAGATCACTAACTACAGTTTGAAACCAACCATTTTCATTTAAAGCCTGTCTTTGGGTTGATGTTGATACTTGTAAATCAATTGCTAATCCCCACAGATGTTGTGACGTACCGGGGGGTGCAACTAAACCGAGAATTTTTGTTTCTTTTCCGGCTTTGACTCTTGCTAATGTTTCACTATTTGCGTATTTATTCCAAAATCTTAAATTAGTGGCAAAATTGCGAAGACAATCACCAGCATAACCTGATTTAAGGGGAATATTTTCTAAACTTTTCGCCTTATTTAAAGCTGCTGCTGCGGTTTTTTGTAAATAACATTCTTGAGTGCCATCTACTAAAGCTATACTCATTGTCTTCTGAAAAGATTTTGTTTCTGATTCGTTATCTAAAATCACTTTTTGTGGTAAATTAATTCCTGACTCTTGATTAATAAATACTGTTCCATAGGAACGTAGTAAAGTATATTCAAAAGTATCATCCTGGGGAATTGTGGGGATTTTTTGGGCAATTGTTGCTAAAAACCGTTGTTGATCATCTAATTTCTGATCGGGAATAAATGGTATATTTATAGATGACTTTGAATTGTCACAAGGTAAGCTGGAATTAGTTAAACATTCCTTGGCAATTTGGGGAGTTATTATTAACTGATCTCGAAAAACTTTATGGACAGAAACCAAGGTAACACTCACAAAAATAATTATAGTTACAAATGCTGCTATTTGCAGAATTGGTTTCATAAAAATATTACTTATTTTGAAAATTTCGATTTCATCATATCCCACAATTTCCTAGAATTTATGTTATTAAGACACAATGTCAGGACTCATATCCCCAACTTCTTCAAGAAGTCAGGGATCTGGTTTTTTGTCACTTGAGGTAAAATTAGTGTGTATAATTATAGGATAAAGTTTATTTGTTAGGTTACAAATAGTTATATTAACAACCTTTACACTTAATCATTTTTAACAAAATATGAAGTTAAAAAACTCCCGCATCCAAACTTTAATTATTTATAGCATACTCAGTGCGATCGCTATCGTGATGCTGTTTCCATTGTTATGGTTAATCAGCACAGCACTAAAATCACCAACGGAAAATATTTGGCAGTCACCACCCCAATTATTACCTAGTCAGCCAACACTAGAAAACTTCTCTAAAGTTTGGCAATTTTTACCATTCGCAACTTATTTATACAACAGTATCCTAGTATCAGTATTAACAGTTGGTTTAAATTTGTTGTTTTGTTCCTTAGCGGCTTATCCCTTGGCCAGACTATCATTTGTGGGCAGAAATGGGATTTTTATTGCCATTGTCTCCACAATTATGATTCCCTTCCAAATTGTCATGATTCCTTTATATATTTTGACAGTGCAACTAGGGTTGAGAAATAGTTACTTAGGAATAATTTTTCCTAGTTTGGCATCTGCCTTTGGTATATTTTTATTACGGCAGGCTCTAATAGGTGTGCCAAAGGAAATTGAAGAAGCGGCTCGTTTAGATGGTAGTTCTGAGTTAGGATTGTGGTGGCACATCATGCTACCTGCCATTCGTCCAGCGCTGATTACTTTGGCTATCTTTGTCTTTATTGGTGCTTGGAGTGACTTTTTGTGGCCTTTAATTGTCATCCAAGATGAAAGTTTATATACTTTACCCTTGGGGGTAGCTAAGTTAGCGGGAACATTTTCTTTAGATTGGCGGTTGGTAGCTGCTGGTTCAGTAATTTCTATTACTCCAGTGCTATTATTGTTTTTGTTTCTACAAAAATATATTGTTCCTACGGATACAGGGAGTGGAGTCAAGGGCTAAAAATACCGATAAAAAAGAGCTTAAATTTAGATTTAGAGCGAATTATTATTCCTTGTCCTTAAAGCGTATTTTAAAAATCAATGACCAATTCTCGTTTACAGTTATTAGTCTTAAGCAATGGTCACGGAGAAGATATCATTGCTGTTCGGATTATCCAGGCTCTACAACAATTATCTTCTCCACCAGATATTTTTGCTTTACCAATAGTAGGTGAAGGACGTGCTTATCAACAAATAGATATTTCTATGATTGGTAAGGTGCAGACTATGCCTTCTGGTGGTTTTATCTATATGGATAGCCGCGAATTAATGCGCGATCTGCGGGGTGGGTTGGTGCAGTTGACTCTTAATCAAATTCAATCTATCCGCAGTTGGGTAAGTTCACAAACCAAGTTAGGTAATCCCAAAGCTATTCTAGCGGTGGGGGATATTGTTCCCCTGTTGTTTGCAGCAGTGAGTGGTGCTAATTATGCCTTTGTAGGTACTGCTAAATCAGAATACTATGTGCGCGATGAAGCGGGATTATTACCGAGAAAATCAAAGTCCGCATGGTGGGAAAATTTTTCTGGTTCAATTTACCATCCTTGGGAAAGATGGTTGATGAGTCGTGGCCGTTGTCGGGCTGTGTTTCCTAGAGATGCTCTGACTACGGAAATTCTCAAAAAATGGCGAATTCCCGCTGTGGATGTGGGGAATCCCATGATGGATGGTTTGCAGAAGATTTTTACCGCACAACAGTTTTATCGTCCTGATGCTGAACTCGAAGAAGTGATTCGGCCTTTGATTGTGACTCTGTTACCCGGTTCTCGTGCGCCGGAAGCTTACAACAATTGGGAAATCATCATGATTGCTGTATCTGCGCTGACGGCTAGTTTACGACAACCAGATTCCATCTTTCGGGCTGCGGGGACGATGATTTTTTTAGGGGCGATCGCTCCTGGTTTAGATTGTAGTATTTTATCCCAAACTTTACACATTCAAGGTTGGCGACGGTGTGATCAATCTCCTTTAGCAATTTCTGACCCTGATAGCTTGACTTTTAACCAAAAAAATGCTTATTTTATCCTGACCCAACAAGCCTATAATGAATGCTTACATTTAGGTGATCTGGCGATCGCTATGGCTGGAACAGCAACAGAACAATTCATCGGTTTGGGAAAACCAGCGATCGCTATTTCTGGTCATGGACCTCAATACAACCCCGCTTTTGCAGAAGCTCAAAGTCGGCTTTTAGGAATATCTCTCACCCTCGTCAACCAACCATCACAAGTTCTCCCCGCTATCCAATCTCTACTCAAAAATCCTGACCTCTTACATGAGATTGCTGAAAATGGGTTGCAGCGCATGGGACGTGCAGGTGCAGCACAACGGATTGCAGAATGTTTGCAGGAAAAATTAAACTACCAACCCAGAACGTAAAGCCCGCACGGCTGCTTGGGTTCGATCATCAGCACAGAGTTTATTTAAGATATTGCGAACATGAGTTTTTACTGTACCTACAGTAATATATAATTTTTCGGCGATTTGGCCATTGCTGCAACCACCCACAATCAATTCTAAAATTTCCAGTTCCCTTTGGGTGAGGGGATAAGTTTCTAAAACTTGTTCATATTCTATTTCCAGAGCTTCGATTTTTACAGTTTTTGGCTTGTCCAATGATTGATGATCACCGGGGACACCTTGACGCATTTTTCGTAATACGACACTAGCGATCGCTGGATCAATCCAAGAATTACCATGAAAAGTTGCTTCTACAGCTTCAGTAAATTTATTAATACTTGTTTCCTTCATATAATAAGAATCTGCTCCCGCCGCAAAAGCCGCTAGAACTGCATCTTCAGTATTATTCATCGTCAAAATCAAAATTTTCGTCTGAAATTGTCCCGTTTCTGTCTGATAACGTCTAAATTTACGCGTTAGCTCAATTCCACTCATATCAGGTAAACCAATATCTATCACAGCCACATTTGGCTTGATTGTTTCTAAAAGTTTTAGTCCTTGAGTCGCATTGGCTGCCTCACCAATCACCTTAAAGCCGCTGTGTGACTGCAATTCAGTTTTGAGTCCCATGCGGGTTAAATCGTGATCTTCAATTAATAGAATACTAATCTCACTCATAAGAATACCCGGTAAGTGGGAAACTCAGCGGCTTTAGCCCTGAGAGGGATGGTATGGCTAACGCCACGCTACGCTATCGATATGGCTCACCAGCCACGGCACGGGCAGTTCGACAAGTGTTACAGTGAGCTTGTCGAACTGCTCACTGACCACGGTTTTAACCGCTTTGAATATTTTTTCATTACCGCCTTGGAGTTAAGAAATTCGGGGTACTTTTGTGGTGTAC
>NZ_VIKY01000077.1:0-364 GCF_009711925.1 Dolichospermum sp. UHCC 0352
TCCCCACAACGCAAGGCAATTAGTTTTGCTTCCACCTCTCCATCAATAATCGTTTGACGAGGCGGCGTTTTACTGGGTTTGCGGTTTAATGCTGACTCTATGCCTTCTTTTACCAATCGCTCTCTAAGATTTGCAACTGTGTTTCGGTGGCAACTGAAGGCGGTCGCAGCTTCTTCATCCGTCCATCCTTGTCCATTGACATCAATGTTTAACAGAATATTGGCGTGCTTAATTTTGTAAGCTGCTGCTTTGCCTGTGGATACCAAATCTTGTAGGGTCTGCCGTTCTTCTTGACTTAACCGGACAATATAGGTCTTAAACATAATCAGTTATTAGAATATCTGCTGAGGTTTACTGTAAATAG
>NZ_VIKY01000077.1:428-1840 GCF_009711925.1 Dolichospermum sp. UHCC 0352
ATAAACCAAAAGGCATAATGCCATTAACATCATCATTGTCTCTACTCTTTCGGGATTTTTCACAAACAGACTATCCGCGAAAAATAACGGGTCTTTGATAAATCTAAATCCTCTTTCTGTAGATTGTTGTTCTTTATATATTTTGAGGATTTCTTCTGACTCTAACTCAATCGTATCCAAAATATTGGTGGCTAAAATAAATCTGCCACAAGAGTTTTGCTGTTGTGTAATTAACTCTTGATTTTCTCTTAATTTACATTTCACTCTATAAACTGTTGTTTTCCCTTTATTGGTTTCAGTAATTTCCCAGTCTGATATTTGATGATATTTTAATTTGGTTGTTATTTCTTTGATTTTTAATTCTGTCAAAGATTTATCTGTAAATTCTTCCTGTTCTAATTTCGCTACTTGTTTGTTAACTTTCAAAAACTCTTCTTGGATTTTTTTGTCTAGTTTATTTAAGTCTGCTTTTTTCCTCTCTGCACTTTCTACTAATAACCATCTTTGCTCTATTCCTCCATAATATACTTTCTCTTCGAGATAGCTATAACCCTTTATTTTAGAGGCTTTTAGGTCATTATTTATGAAGGCTTTCACTAAATTTTTCGCTTTTTTAATGGATAATGGTACTCGAGTTATCCATTTCATGTTCGACATTAATTTTAAGTTACTTTCGCTATACAATGCACTGTCAGCCACCATGATACTTTCAAAATCTACTTGTTTAGAATATTCTACTAAGATGTGAGCGAATACTGCTTTATCTGATTCGTTTCCTGATGCTCCTCTGAAAAATAATGGTATATCTCCATCACTACTTACTATTAAATCTAATATACATTGTTTTAAGTCGGGGCGATGGTCACGAGAATATCCTTGTGTAATCATAATTGGATGTTCTCGATTTATTCCTAATTCTTTTTCTGGATTATTGAGGCAATTATCATATTTTCCATGTAAATGTAATGAGCTTGAGTCTAAATGGGAATATTTTGTGTCTATTCCATATTTCTTTACTACTTCTAAGGCAATGATTAAGAATAATTTAGTTCAGCCATATTTGTAAAGTTTATCCATGACTCTACCTATTTTATCGTCATTTAAATCTTCCGCTTTTATCCCTCCTCCTATTAAATGTTCTACGGCTTTGTCTTTAAAGAATTCTGGAAATAAATATAGTGGTCTTGATACAAAGCCTAGTCCATTGAGAATAATTGCTTTAACTACTTCTCAATAATTTACTTTCTATCTACTATCTATTGGGAATATCCCATTAATTTTTTCTACTATTCCTATCTCATCTATTATTCCTGCTATTATTCCTAAGTGATCTATGTTTTTACTCTCCATTTCTTCTTTTTGGTAATTCATATTATGAAGGCATTTTTTGGTAATTCAGTCTCATTCTCTCA
>NZ_VIKY01000077.1:1945-3849 GCF_009711925.1 Dolichospermum sp. UHCC 0352
ATCCTCTTAACCCGCAGAACTTATAAAAATGTAGTGGAGTTGCATTTACTTGGCTTATAGTGCTAGTTTAGCATCTAAATAGATTCAGTTAACATCGTAAATGATTCAATCTAGATGTTTTTTGTAATAAACAGTGAATTAGTTAGTAGAATATTGGTGTAAAGGAGATTCTATATAGATGCAAATGAGTAAACGATTTAGCGTTACACTTCCAGATGCTGTATTTGAAGAATTGGAGAAACTTGCTAATGAACAGGGTAGAACCACAGCTAACCTTGCAGCTTTTATAGTGGAGTCTGGTATTCGTGAAATTAAAAAAACACAACTACGCAATCCAAAGGCAAGTTAGAACGTTCTCTACTCCAAACTCTGACTTGAAAACTGAATAAAGAACCTAAGTAAAATCAGCATGGCAGATGACATCAAACGTTCTAAGGGGAAATTTGACTATCTAGCAGAAACTAGAGATTGGGGCGCAGCTACAACTGAGGGGCGTTGCAAAAAACTTGCTAGAGGGAAAGGTAAGCGATTAGTCGAAATTATCGACACTGAAACTGGAGATTTACCAATTATTTGTATTTTTGAGGATTACCCAGATGAGTGAAACAGCTACTCAAGTTCCTATCACTACTATTGTTCCTATGCTGACTGCTATTAGCGATCGCAATTGGGAGCAATTCAAAAAGTTAGAGCGTGATTTTGTTAATCAGTATGGTGTGGATGTATGGGAGGACGTTTTTAATTTTCGGCTTAAACCTGCATTAGACAAGGATTCTGACCGATGGCTACTAATTCAATGGTGTAGCAAGGGTATCAAATCAGTAAAAATCGTTGCTTAGTTAGTGAAGCAGGGGGTAGAAACAGCTAGATAATTTCTACCCATAACTATCCTTATCTTACTGTTTGTCTAAGTCTTCAATAAGTTGATCAACAAAATCCCTTAACCGTTGCGGCCAGTCAGGGACGGTTTTAATTTTCTCCCTTTGCCCTTTCCGACCTTTAAAACAAATTGGTTGAGCGTCTAACTCAGCTTTGAGGATTTTCTTAGCACCAATTTTATTATTTTTCTCAAATGGCATTGACTTTAACCTTGTAAGTTGGTATACTAACTATACTACAACATTGAAAGGTCGAGTCAATGCTTTTATCATTCAAAACTGCACTAATTCCAAATAACCGACAGATTACAGCTTTTCGCAAGGCTTCTGGAGTAGCTAGACACGCCTATAACTGGGCAAATGCTCAAGTTATAGATATTTTAGCTACTCGCAAAGAAGGCGAAAAACTTAAATTACCATCAGCGATTGACCTGCATAAAAAGTTAATAGCTGAGGTCAAATCTGAACACGCTTGGTATTACGAAGTTAACAAAAATGTCCCACAAAAGGCGTTAACTGACTTACGCCAAGCATGGGACCGAGGTTTATTTCTGTCAAGTACGAGATTGAAAAACCTCCTATACTTGCAGACAGACCGACCATCGGCGTTGACGTAGGAATAAAGGAGTTAGCAGTTTGCAGTAATGGTGAAATATTCAAAAACCCCAAAGCCTACCGCCGGATGAGTAAACGCATGAAACGCTTACAGCGTAGCGTTAGCCGAAAGGTGAAGGGGTCTAATAATCGCAAGAAAGCTGTAAGAAAATTGGCTAAATTACACGCCAAAGTTTCTAATATTCGCCAGGATTCCATACACAAATTAACCTACTATCTAGCTAAAAACCACAGCGTGATAAAGATAGAGGATTTGCACGTTAAGGCATTTTTGAAGAACCACAAATTAGCGGGTGCTATCGCCGATTGTGGGATGTATGAGTTCAAACGACAGTTAGAGTATAAAACCGAGAAGTTCGGGAGTGAATTAATCCTTGTGGATAGGTTCTTCCCCAGTTCTCAAATATGCTC
>NZ_VIKY01000077.1:3900-7905 GCF_009711925.1 Dolichospermum sp. UHCC 0352
TTTCAATGTTTCCAAGGTATTCATATTTTGATGACACAAGGATTTCAACGAATTCTTAATTTAACGGAGTCGCATTGTCATATCTTACAATTCCTACCTACTACTTGCCAAAAATATTATTTATTATCTTAGTTATTATCTTTATTTTTACAATTTCATCGGTTATCTTTTTGAGAACTGATTCCACACCTTGAATTAAATATTGTTGTTGAAATAGCTTTTAAACACCGATAAAAGCTCTACTTTGTGTATCCATAATTTTGTTTTACATTGATACCTAATTGTTAAAATCATAAATTTTAATTGACCGTCAATGTAGTTTACTTGTGCTACTTTTTGAAGTGCGGAATGTGGGTTCTAAAATCCCCACCAACCCTAAAACCCGACGATAATCAACAGAACGAATTTGAGCAACATCAATAAAACGATCTTTATCTAATCCATTAGTTGCTGTTGCTTTGATATTGACAATATAGGGAGCTTGCTTACTTCCTGGTCGAAATGGCATCACAATTGTTAATAATCCATATTGATTCATAATATCATTTTGAACTATCAAACAAGCACGGATTTTTTGTGCTTCTGCTCCCACCGTTGGATCAAGATTTACCCAGCGAATTTCACCCCGTTTATAAGTTAAATTACCCTCTGGCATTAATACCATCTCCAGCTACATTATCCCAAGCAGAAATCTCATTTTGATATTCTAAATCTTTTGCATCTTCTTGGAGTGCAGCAATTATTTCTGCTTCTAAAATTTTGCGTCTTTGTTCTGCTAATAGTGCATTGATATAGGCACTACGATTACCTTTTGCTTGTTGATCAATAAATCTGAGAATGTCTTCTTCTAAAGTAATTGTGACTTTCATCATTATGTATGACTTATTCATCTTACTAATCAATCATACCACTTTTTTAACAATTTGCAAATACTCTGTATTCTCCGTGTCTGGAGTGGTTCGTAAAAAAAAGGATTCTGGTAAGTTGAAGGAATGCGATAGCGTAAGTGCTGACTTGTCAGTTCGCTGTTTGGGAGGTTGAGGAGATGCGATAGCGAACGCATTGCGTCCCGGAGGGAACTAGCGTGACCTAGGAATCGCTTTTATCTTAAAATGGAATCCATTCCAACTTATCTATCCATTCTTCCCCTTCAGTGAATAAAAACGGGTTGCAGGTCTAAAGGTAGATTCGTTCCCTAATTAGGCTAGACTAGCAGCGCAACTCCTTCAATTCGGGGAAAACAATTACCTATTTACATTCATCCCACAATTAAAATTGAGAAATTCGTGTCAATTTTCTCTACTTGCGTTATCATGGCGATGGCAAGCCTAAAAACCTTGTAGACTGGATATTGCCACCACTTTTCAGCCTAAATAGCGGTTAGTAGTAGTGATTACCGGACAAAACCGAATTCCCAAGCAACTTACTCTTGTTAGTTATGGTATAGTGGAAAAGTTGGAACTAGCTTTGCCAAACCATAATTGCTCTACGCGCAGGTAATAATTGCAACCGGAAAGCTGTTTTGATCAAGAATTTACACACAAAAATCTGAAATACACCGAGTTTATGATTCAGCAAGTAATTCACCCAATGGTGAAATTGCAGCGCAACGTGCAATCACTCGTAGAATCCAATATTATCAAACCCAATGATAGGATTTGGAAAATTGCCTTACTCTATGGCGATGAATGGCAACATTGGAAACAAGAATTGCTAGACTTTGGATTTAGCACTCAAGATCCAATTGGTGATTTATTAGCAGTAGAAAAGTGGGACGACGATTAAACATCTAAATTAGATCGGCTATATCTAACATAGCTTGATGTAAATACGCCTACCTCTACCTATAACAAGGATGGTGCTTAATCCTTGTTTTTATGGTAGGTGTAATTCCGCCGAGATTCTATTATAGATTTAGCACAATATTGATCTGGGATTCAGTATCTTAACATAGCATTTTTATCAAGGTAGGTAAATTATGGTTCAAACCTTACCTAAAACCCAGTTAGTAACCTTTGAAGAGTTTATTAAATGGAAACCAGAAGGCGGATTTTATGAACTGCATGAGAGCATAAATAAACGGAGTAATCTGTAGTTTATGTGAACCAAACCACCCTGAGCGTAGTCGAATGGGTAAACGTTATCTAGGTCATAACACCTTGGGATTCGCTAGTCCCCTGCCATGTTGCTACTTATTAAACAATCCGCAAGGATAGTGTATTTAGCATAACAAGCTCAGATAACAAGGTTGAAGCAAACATTACCCTGAAAAGGTGAAATTTAAATGTCTAATTTTGTTCTAGTTCTTGATACCAACAAAAAACCACTTACTCCAATCCATCCAGGAGATGCACGTTTTTTATTAAATCAACAAAAAGCTGCTGTATTTAGAAGATTTCCATTTACCATAATTTTGAAAGAACCTAAATCTCACGTTCCAACTCAACCGATTGAATTAAAAATAGATCCAGGGAGTAAAACTACAGGTTTTGCGTTAGTTCAAAATAATAAAGTCATCTGGGGTATGGAATTACAACACAGAGGTTTAGCTATTAAAGAAGGCTTAGAAACTCGAAAAGGAGTAAGGCGAGGAAGACGTTCTAGACATACTCGTTATCGTCAAGCTAGATTTCTTAACCGCACTAAATCTAAAAGTTGGTTAGCACCTTCTTTAAGCCATAGAGTTTTAACTATTAACACTTGGGTCAAAAGATTATGTAATTTTGCCCCAATAACTGACATAGTTCAAGAGCTTGCTAGGTTTGACCTACAGCAGCTAGAAAACCCGGAGATATCAGGCTTTGAGTATCAACAAAGGAGAGTTACAAGGGTATGAAGTCCGTGAATATCTTTTGAATAAATGGAATAGAAAATGTGCATACTGTACTGCTGAAAATGTCCCTTTACAAGTTGAGCATATTAAACCAAAAGCCAAAGGAGGAACTAATAGAATTTCTAATTTGTGTCTAGCTTGTGAGAAATGCAATATCAAAAAAGGTACTCAAGATATTGAGAAGTTTTTAGTAAAAAAGCCTGAGTTGTTGAAGCAAATTTTATCCCAAGCCCAGCGGACACTAAAAGATGCGTCTGCTGTAAATTCAACGAGATGGGCTTTATTTAATAAGTTAAAAGAAACTGGATTACCTGTAACAACAGGTTCAGGAGGTTTAACTAAGTTTAATAGAACTCGTTTAGGATTGCCTAAAACTCATTGGATTGATGCTGCTTGTGTAGGGAAAGTTGAAACTCTCAAAATACTTACAACAAAAATTTTAACAGTAAAAAGCACGGGGCATAGTTGCAGAAGATTCTGTAGGATCAATAAATTTGGTTTTCCTTGCACCGAGCCTAAAAAAATATTCACTCATGTTTCTACAGGAGATTTTGTTAAGGCTACTTTGCACAAAGATCGTAAAAACATAACTTCACAGAAAGTATGTAAGTCGTGTTAAAACTCCCACAAAAAACGGATGTGAGATTGTTATCAATGGTTTTAGAGTTGAATTTTCAACAATGAAAGATATTACTAAGGTTCATTGTAGTGACGGATATAGCTACGTTTGACTACGGAAAACTACAATTTTATGAGATTAAATGCAGAGACGGGGAAATTATTGAGATGAATCCGCCATTAGGAAAACACGAAAGCAGAACTGGATTTTTAACTATAGAATTAGCTATAGAGTGCCGCCGCTTAAATCTTCCCTATTTTATTCCCAAACAGGCATTAGTTAAACCGCAAACAAGGCAATCAGCCTATTGTCTAGATGTTTTGTTGATAAATCCCACAAACCTAGTCAATGAAGCCCTGTGGGAAAAAACAGCAACGGTAACTCAAGGTGATTCTGTACCATTAATCATCGAAGTGGTGAGTAGCAATTGGCGAGTTGATGACTATAGAAAATATATTGACACTCTGCGGTCTAAAGACACGCAGATTCTTTAAGACCTGCTTAAAAAGGATAGTCAATTATCCTCCTAGACGCTCAAGGCAACTACCAGTAC
>NZ_VIKY01000078.1:0-22200 GCF_009711925.1 Dolichospermum sp. UHCC 0352
TTTTTGGCAATGAGCGATAATTTATCTTCCAAATGCTTCGCCCCTACTGACAACTGACCACTTCCGGCTTCCGAGGTAATAAATTCCATGTCTGTATCGCTGCTACGCCTGGGCGATAGATTTGATGCTCATATTCATGGCGATGTGATTATTCATCCCAGCGCGGTATTAGCTCCTGGGGTAGTTTTGCAAGCAGCTACTAATAGTAAAATTGTGATTGGTGCTGGTGTATGCCTGGGTATGGGGTCAATTCTCCAAGTAAGTGAGGGTATTCTAGAAATAGAAGCAGGCGCAAACCTGGGAGCCGGTTTCTTGATGGTTGGTGAAGGCAAAATTGGGGCTAATGCTTGTATTGGTGCAGCGACAACGGTTTTTAACTGTTCCGTAGCACCAGGTCAAGTTATTCCCTCTGGTTCAATTTTGGGAGATAATAGTCGGCAGATTGTTGAACCTTCAGCGGTACAACTAGAATCTACCAATCCTCCCCCAGAGAAACCAGAGGAATCAGCCGAAAAACTTGAATCTCCTCATTCTCAACCAGAGAAACCAGAGAAACAGGAAAAAGTATTTTCCTCAACTCAACTCTCGGTTGCGGCTTTTCTGGAGTTTAAACATCAATCTACGCCTGTATCTCCACCTTCACCTACACCGAAAAGCCAGTCTCCACCAGAGTCAGAAACGGCTGTGGTGGGTGATGCTACGTCGCTTGAAACTACGCTCCCAGAGTCTACAGAAACTACCACTGAGGACATAAAACCCAGCGAGTCTGATCTGGAAACTCACAATATTTTTGGCACGCAAATTTATGGACAAGGTAGCATAAATAGGCTGCTGAGTACATTATTTCCCCATAGACAATCTTTGGGCAACGAAAACTCTAACAATTCTTCAGGTTAAGTGTTAAGTATGAAGTGTGAACTTAAGTCCATATTGAAATGCTAGTTTTCATTCTTCTATGATTGAAGACGCTATATGAACCTTATCCTGGAAAATTTAGATGGAAACATACAATCAACACGCTTTGAGTACGATTCACGCAGCACGTCGCCGTGATAGCCTCAAAGATACTGCTTTGGGTATGGTATCAACCCTCAGTTTCCCCGCTATAGTTGGCACGGCTGACATGATGTTAAAGTCGGCTGGAGTCCACTTAGTTGGTTATGAAAAAATTGGTAGTGGTCATTGTACAGCAATTGTCCGAGGTGGCATTGCTGATGTCCGCTTGGCTGTGGAAGCTGGTGTACAAACGGCTGAACAGTTTGGCCAGTTGGTTTCTAGTTTGGTGATTGCGCGTCCTTATCCTAATTTAGATATAATTCTACCTATTAACCGTCTGACTCGATTTATGGGAGATGGTGGTGGATACAGCCGTTTGAGTAATCAAGCCATTGGGTTGGTGGAAACTCGCGGATTTCCCGCTATGGTTGGTGCTTGTGATGCTATGCTTAAAGCTGCTGATGTGCAATTAGCATCTTATGAGAAGATTGGTGCTGGTTTGTGTACGGCAATTATTCGCGGTTCGGTTGCTAATGTGGCTGTAGCTGTGGAAGCAGGTATGTTTGAAGCGGAACGCATTGGTGAGTTAAATGCAGTTATGGTGATTCCTCGGCCATTAGATGAGTTGGAGGAAACTTTGCCTGTGGCTAGTTGCTGGCTGGAAGAACGTCAACCAGTTAATATACCCATTAATATTAAAGATAAAATAACGGATGTGGAAGCGATAGAGTTGCCTGATTTGGCAAAACTGCCTGTGAGAGTTAAGGAAGAAATTTGGAATGATGAATATTGACACTCCCAGGTCTAAAGACAAGGGGATTCTTGGTTCAATGAGTCCAGTCAAAATGAGCAGCTATTTTTTCTAGATACCAATCATGTGACTTTAACCTAATTACCTCTGCTCGATCTTTGACTTTTTGTGGTAAATCCCTTGTTCTTAGGTTCAACAGGGTTTTATCTTGCTCACGAGTTAAAAATACCCTTAAACGAGCGCCCATATTTTAATTACCTCAGTAGATTGATTTTCCGTATTTACTCATAACTCATATTAGCAATTACCAATTACCAATCTCCAACTGCTATGATAGCTACCCACAATCCCGCTGTTTTTGTTTTGGTGATTGAACCAGATGAAACCTTGGCTAATCAATTAGCTTTTGATTTGCAAGAAGCTGGCTATGATGCCATTGTGACCCATGATGCAGCCAATGGATTAAAATACTGTAGTGATGCTTCCAGGAATCAAAGTCATCGCCAACCTGCTTTAATTGTTGTAGACCGAATGCTCGTCGGTGAATCAGGACTATCTTTGTGTAAAAATCTCAGAAATATCGGCAATCGTTCTCCTATACTGGTTCTGATGGCCAGAGACACAGTAGATGATCGGATAGCTTGTTTAGACGCTGGTGCTGATGATTACATCCTCAAACCTTACCGTTCGGAAGATTTGTTAAGGCTGGTTCGTCTGTATCTCAAACCTGATATTGATACCGCAGAGCAATTACGCTTTGGGGATCTGATTTTAGATATAGGAACCCGTCGGGCTTTTTACAAGAGTAAGGCCATTGACTTAACCATGAAGGAATTTGAACTCTTAAAGTTCTTAATGGAACATCCCCGTGAAGTATTAACTCGTGAACAGATTTTAGAAAATGTTTGGGGTTACGACTTTACGGGTGAGTCCAATGTCATTGAAGTATATATTCGTTACCTCCGGCTCAAAATTGAAGAAGAAGGTCAAAAACGCTTAATTCAAACTATACGCGGTGTAGGTTACGTACTCAGAGATTCGTAAAATCTATAAAATCTAAATTTGTAGGCAATTTTGCAAAAATTAAGTAAGATAGTCAGAATCTAAATTGCATAAATAATTTAATTAGTGATTTGGTAAGAGGTGATTAGTAAAATCATCACTTTTTCCCTATTCCCTGTTCCCTATTCCCTAGACAACTTATGGTTTCTTGGCTTAGTTTATGTTCAATATTACTTAGTATATTACTGATGGGCTGTTCATCACCTACCACGGCTCAATCTCCAGTCGTAACACCGGAATCATCAACCCAAACACCAGTAAATACTGGACAAAATCTGCCAATTTCTGCTGAAGCTATACTTCCTAAAAATATAAAAATTCAGTTAGAAGTAGCACGAACACAAGAACAGCAACAGATGGGTTTGATGTATAGACTAGCTTTACCAGATAACCGAGGAATGCTATTTTCTTTTGCGAACCCACAACCAGTAAAATTTTGGATGAAAAATGTACCTGTTGCCTTAGATATGGTATTTATCCAAAAAGGTGTAGTTCAGTACATCCAAGCATCTGCTCCTCCTTGTGGCATAGAACCTTGTCCCACCTATGGTCCTAATGTACTGATAGATCAAGTAATTGAACTGAGGTCAGGACGAGCCGCAGAACTAGGCTTAGATAAAGGAGATCAGGTCAAAATTGATTTCCTAACTTCTGATATTTCTCAGTAAACAGGATCAATATTTTCTGACAATGATCCCGGTTGGATATAGCAGAAGTCTTTATTCTGAATTTTTATCGAATACAGAATTGTTTTGTCAAAAAAAATATTACCTAACCTGGCACAAATAGTAGTAAAGAGGTTAATATTTAGCAGTAACTTGAATAACATCGGATTTTAGTTTTTTCCAGTTAAAATCACAACTCAGGGTTGAGTAGCAAAAATCTCTCTTTTGACGCAAGTGTAAATAGTCGTCAATAGAGGAATATAAGCTATGAAATCTTTTTTACTTAAACCAGAACAAAAAAACTTGAATGATGTTAGTGTCACCATTAACATCATGGTTAAAGTATTACCTAAATATTATCCTGATGGAACACATAAGTCACTGTATTAGGGATTTCCCCCGTGATTGTAAGTACCTTGGTTTAGTAGTACATTCATGTAGGTTAATACTTTACAAAAAAGGTTATTTAGAAAATTTTTTTATACCACCTTTAACTTTTATTTACTTACAGCAATGTGACAAATAAAATACTGGTTATACAATACCCACAAAATTAGATAAGCAATCTATGATCATCAATTCTACTCAAGGAGGTAAGATACAAATGACACCATCAAGATATTCTCGGCTAATTAATTTTCTCCAAGAAGATTTGGCAATTTCCGCCGCTTCCCTAGCTGTAGCATTACGTAACCGTGATCAAGATCCTGGTTCTTTAACCATGACTCTTTGGCAATATGGGTTAATTACTCTAGAACAGTTAGAACAAATTTATGATTGGCTAGAGACTGCGTAACAATTGACAATTGACAATTGACAATTATCAATTATCAATTATCAATTACCAACCTAATAACTATGAGGCAAAAACTTTTGCTGCTGCTGCTATACCAGCTCCGGGGGTGAAGTTTTCATGACCAACTTGTGGGAGGACAACTTCTAGGGAAGCGATACAGCTAAGAATATCTCTATCGCACACAAAACCCAGATGACCTATGCGGAAAATTTTATTACTCAGATGGTCTTGTCCACCTGCTAAAGCAATATCAAACCGTTTTTTCATCAAAGAGCGAATTTTATCTGTTTCGATGCCTGGTGTGGCTACAGCGGTAATGGCAGGACTGGCACATTCATCAGCAGCAAACAAAGATAAATTCAACGCCTTCATAGCCGCACGAGTAGCATTTTTTTGGCGTTCATGACGGGTAAAAATGGATTCTAATCCTTCCTTTTTCATCATTCCCAAGGTGGTATGTAGTGCCACCATTAAGTTGACGGGAGGAGTAAAGGGGGTGGTATTTTTAGCAGTGGCTTTCCGATATTTACCTAAATCTAAATAATACTTAGGCAATTTTGCGGTTTTATAAGCCTCCCAAGCTTTAGGACTGACAGAGACAAATCCTAAACCTGGGGGAATCATGTAACCTTTTTGTGAACCAGAAGCGACTACATCCAAACCCCAAGCGTCTACAGGGACATTGTAAGCCCCTAAACTGGTGACAGCATCCACAATAATTAAAGCCTCTCCATGTTCTTTAACGTGGCGGTTAATAGCTTCTAGGTCATTAATGACACCTGTTGAGGTTTCGCTGTGGGTGATAATGACAGCTTTGATTTCTTTGTTGGTATCAGCTTGGAGTTTAGCTGCAAATTGGGCTGGGTCTAAGGGTTGTCCCCATTCTGCGGTAACTGTTTCCACATTTAAGCCAAAAGCTTGACCAACTTCTACCCAACGTTCCCCGAATTTACCATTAGAAGCGACTAAAATGCGATCGCCTGGAGAAAGAAAATTAATCATCCCCGCTTCTACAGCACCCGTACCGCTGACGTTTAACATCAATACATCACTGGCGGTTTGATGTAGCCATTTGAGGTTTTCTGTCACCTCTGCCATCATGCTACTAAATTCACCGCTGCGGTGACCAATAGGGTGTTTAGCTAATGCTAGTAAAGCAGCTTCTGGAACTGGGGTAGGACCAGGAATCATCAGCATCAATTTATCGTCCATGTTTGTGTCCTAGTTGAAAATTTCAATACAATCCAAATTAACCGCTACAGGGGATAAAAACACAAAAAAAACCTACTAAAATTTTTCGTAGGAATGCCAGTTAAAAACTGTTAATTAACCCCGCTGTTGCAGGGCTGGGTTTTTGTTCAGGTGGAAATAGACATTCATCAGGAGCAATCCACTTTATCACCAAAATGATTAATAGACCAACGGTGATCAATGCTCAGAGAAGAAGATTGAAAACTTTCTTCTAGTCGCTTTTGTTGGGATGCAGCTTTTCGCATGGTAATAATCAGTTGATTAACTTGATTGCGGAGGTCTTGGTTTTGACCCAGAGAAGTCATGGTTTGTCTTTCTAAAAGTTGAAGTATAAGTTCGTAATGGATAGGAGAAGGTAAAGGAATTGGCTCCATGTAGTTTATTGTGAAGTTGTAACTTAGGGATGTTTAATTTTTAATTTAGTTAAACTTTAGTTAACTCCAAATTAATTGTTACACAAGAAATAAATAATTGCAGTTATTCAGTCACAGGCTAGAGGAAAAATGAGGATGTAAACCCTTGTTTTATATGGCATTTAAGGCTGTAATTAAGCAAAGAGATTGGCTATTGCTAATTGAGGATCTGGTTGTTTTACCAAGGATTCACCAATCAGTACAGCGGATGCACCTGCTTTTTTAACTACACTTAAATCCTCTGGGTGATGCAATCCTGATTCGCTGACTACAAGAATGTTTTTTGCTTGTAACTTTTCACCTCTATCTGTGAGTAATTGACAAGTTGTTTGTAAATCAACAGAAAAATCCTCCAAGTTGCGATTATTAATCCCGACTAAAGAAACATCATCTAAGGCTAACACCCGATCTAATTCTGCTAAATTATGCACTTCTATTAAAGCTGCCATTTTCAAGTTATTAGCAATTTTGATAAAGTATTGCAAATCTTGATCATTAAGAATTGCTGCTATTAATAAAACTGCATCTGCTCCATGAATTCGCGCCCAATACATTTGGTAAGGATAGATAATAAAATCCTTGCACAGTAAAGGTAAATCTACCGCTGAACGGACTAAGGATAGATTTTCAAAACTACCTTGGAAAAATTTAACATCTGTCAGCACAGAAAGACAACTAGCTCCACCTTTTTGATAAGATTGAGCGATCGCTACTGGGTCAAAATCCTCCCTAAATACCCCTTTACTGGGAGAAGCTTTTTTGACTTCAGCAATCAAAGCCGGATTAGTTTTACCTTGACGCAAGGCATTAACAAAATCACGAGTTGGTGGTGCTGATAGGGCTTGTGTTTGCAATTCCCGCAAAGGTAGCCTTTCTCGCATTTTCTCAACTTCTGTTTCTTTCTGCCAGACAATTTCTTCTAGAATATTATTTGGTGCAGCCCCTTCTATAGCGGATTGATACTGAAGTATAGAAATATTAATAACTGGGCTAGGTGAACGACGACGGATTTGCATATTTTTTAAGGAGTCAGGAGTCAGGAGTCAGGAGTCAGGAGTCACCGAGTCAGGAGTCAGGAGTTCGGAAAGAAGAATGAAGAAGAAAGAACATTTTTCTCTTCCCCATTACCTATTACCTATCACCTGTAACTCCTTAATTCTTCTATTAACTTACTAATGCCCGTTTATAAGCTTCATCTAAAACTTCTGAAAGTGTTGGATGAGCGTGAACCAGGTAAGCAAGAGTTTGGATAGATTGACGATTAGCAATAGCGGCTGCGGCTTCGTGAATTAAATCTGAGGCGTGGGGACCAAAGATATGTACACCTAAAACCTCGCCAGTATCTTTGCGATAAATTACCTTCGTCATTCCATCAGTATCATTTTCCGCCAAAGCCTTGGAATTACCTTTAAAGTAACTCTTACTGGTGGCGACTTCAAAACCTTGAGTTAATCCTAAAGCATGGGCGGCGGTTTCTGTTAAGCCCACATAACTAACTTCTGGATGGGTAAAAGCAGCCGCAGGAATGCTGCGATAGTCAACTGTTTTCTGACGACCCAAGATATTTTCTACAGCAATGATCCCTTGGGCAGATGCAGTATGAGCTAACATCATTTTGCCGGTAGCATCACCAATAGCCCAGAGATGGGGGATAACTTCCCCATTGGCCAATACCGCCATATTATCATTGACAGGAATAAAATTGCGGCGGTCAAGTTCAACGCCAACGGATTCTAGACCAAGATTTTGGGTAGCGGGAACCCGACCGGTAGCGACTAAACAAGCGTCAACTTCGAGAACTTCTAAATCTTCTTTAGTTTCAAAGTCAGCCAACTCAATGACTACTGGTGAACCAGGAATGACTTTTTTGGCGTAAATACCGACTTTGGTTTCAATATCGCGGGGGTTAATTAAAACCCGTTCTGCCAGTTTAGCAATATCCCGATCAAATCCTGGCATTAACTCACTGAGGGCTTCAATTAAGGTAATTTCACAACCTAAAGCCGAGTAAACATCAGAAAATTCTAAGCCGATATAACCGCTACCAATAATCGCCACCCACTTGGGTAGAGTTTCTAATTTAACGCCTTGGTCACTGGTAAATACAGTTTTGCCGTCTACTTCAATTCCAGGGGGAACGAAGGGGACAGAACCAGGGGAAAGGATGATATTTTGGGCGGTGATGGTTTTCTCACCTTTATCTGTGACGATGGTAACTTTTTGTGTCCCAGATACCTTGCCCCAACCTCGGATAATCTCAACTCCCAAGCGTTTGAGACTGTTGGTTAAGTCCCCTTGAATTTTGGAGACGAGATTGTTAGCATGATCAGCGATCGCTTGCCGTTCAAACTCGACATGGCCAATCTGTATTCCCAAAGACTTGAGATGATGGGCATTACGTAATTCCCTCACCTTTCCTGAAGCCGCGAGTAATGCCTTAGAAGGAATACAACCCCTGTTTACACAAGTTCCTCCCATATCTCCAGCTTCAATAATTGCTGTTTTCTGACCGCAACTGATAGCGTGTAAAGCAGCACCATGACCACCCACACCAGCGCCGATAATCACTAAATCGTAATCAAATCCAGGACTCACTTTTATTTCCCCGTTGTCTTCGCCTATTATCAACTTAACTTTTTTATGTAACTTTCTCAAATTAACAAAAAATAACGGAGAAGCTCTTGTGTCTCCCCGTTATTTTCTGTTAATGTGTGATTGGGCTTGAGATTAGTTGACCGCTGTTCTCAATTCTTTTAGCGCTTGACCAATTGCCACAAAATCTTGGCTTTGTGAAAGCGCTTGCAAAGTCACCGGACTACTTTGTTGGATAATCTGGTTGTAGGTATTAATAGCATTATTCAACTGGTTAATATCTACATCTGCATTTCCTTGATTGGGTACAATCCTACTGAGGATTACTCTTAAGTTATTTCCTAAGTCTGTATTAACACCTGCATTAGTTAGGAAATTTGTCAAGTTATCAGATGCGGTCTGTCCAATTGATCCGCCTTGCAAGAGGGCTACTAAAACTCCAGAATTGTTGCTATTTAATAGGTTAAAAGCAGCCTCATTTAGTTTTCTCTGAACGCTTCTTATGCCAATCCTCATTGTCTTTCCGGCTCGTGTGCGGATGATGCGAATAGAAGATGCTCTAGGTATAAGAGTTTCTCCAGAACCTGAAGGATTCTGATCATTTCCTTCATTATTATTGCCACCATTGTCGGCATTGTTAGCTGTCTCTTCACCAGCACCACTCTGACCACCAGCGTTCCCGCCACTAGGACTGGTATTCTCGTCGGGATTACCATTGTTAGCTGTCCCGTTGCCAGCACCACTCTGACCGCCAGCGTTACCTACACTAGGACTGGTATTATCATCGGGATTACCGTTGTTAGCTGTCCCGTTACCAGCGCCACTCTGACCACCGGCGTTGCCGACACTAGGACTGGTATTATCATCGGGATTACCATTATTAGCTGTCTCTTGATCAGCGCCACTCTGACCGCCAGCGTTGCCGACACTAGGACTGGTATTATCATCGGGATTACCATTATTAGCTGTCCCGTTGCCAGCGCCACTCTGACCACCAGCATTGCCGACACTGGGATTAGAATTAGTATTACCATTAGAGCCAGTAGTTCCACCGCCACTCTGACCACCAGCAGTTCCGACACTGGGATCGGGGTTGGAAATAGTATTACCACTGGTGCTAGTGTTGCCACCGCCACTCATGCCACCAGCAGTCCCCACACTAGGACTCGTATTAACCGGTCCAGGAGCGCCACTCATACTCCCGGCTGTACCCAGACTGGGCGAAGTTTGGGCTGGGCTAGAGGTCTGCCAATTGAGCGCCAATAGGGGAGTGAGACTGAGGGCAAGAATAAAAGTTCTGATTTTTAACATGGTGATTTTCTCAAAATTGAAGTGTTTATTTAGGTAGGAAATTGAATCCATAGCCTACACTTAGAACAAAGACTGTGCCGCCTTGGCTAGTATCGGTAAGATCCGCGCCGACGGCATTAATGGTCAAGGGAATAGTAGATATAGGTACGAAAGAAGCCCCAACATTTAAACCAACTCCACTCCAGCCCATACCCACACCTATTTGGGGATGAACTTGTACCCCAACTCCAGCAAATACACCTGTACTTGCATCACCTGTGCGGAAATCGCCACCACCGGCTCCTACGGAAAAGGAGATGGGCATTTTATTAACAGTATCCTTAGGCTTTAATAGGGAGTAACTTGTTACCACACCATAGACACCGGAAGGTCTCACGGTTTCTCCACCACCAACGTGCGATGCAAAAGTTCTCCAGCCAGCAGCCGCGGCTATTTGAGTGTTGTTTTTAGCATAGATAATGCGGTTGGCTTTGAGGTCAAAAGTTCCATTTGCACCAAAACTCTTGATACTGCCAATATTATAGCCAAGTTCTAGACCGATTAGTTTCCGGGCATCTCCTAACCCAAAACCCATACTGATACTCCCGTCTGGTTGAGTTCTAGCTTTACCAGTGGTTGCTGCGGATGCCCCTATAAAAACGTCACCCCAGGTAGCTCCAAAGGCGCTTGGCGTAGCAAAGGTAAGTGAAGGAGAGTAGGTTCGCTTGGCTGGAATTACTTTAACAAGGGGATCAACTAATAAATCCTGGCGTAATTTATCAGCATCAATTTGACTGTTATTTACAGGGACTGGAGTTTCTGTTTGAGCAATGATCCCTGCTTCTTTTTGCTCAACAAGAGATTCAATCTTCTGCCTGGATTCTACGTTTTTCGCTAACACCTCTTGCAGATCCGGTAAGTTAGTCTTTAAGGCGGCTTGATTAGTTATTAATTCCTTACTGCTATGGGTTTTAGACGCTATCTCATTTGTTGCATAAGCAGGGGTAACTGAAAGACTGGTGGTAGCCCATATATAGCCTAACAAAGTTGTACATATACACTTTAGCCAATTTGTGTGTAACAACATACATAGAAATTTTACCTTTCTCAAAATTTACTCCTCACAACGGTTATATGCACCC
The DNA here is from genome assembly GCF_009711925.1 of Dolichospermum sp. UHCC 0352. Lineage (NCBI taxonomy): Bacteria > Bacillati > Cyanobacteriota > Cyanophyceae > Nostocales > Aphanizomenonaceae > Dolichospermum > Dolichospermum sp. UHCC 0352. The sequence goes on from NZ_VIKY01000078.1 coordinate 10,959, forward strand.
GAATGTATATTAGAGTAATTCCCAAAAAAGAGTCATGTACAGGATGAATTGTGCTATTTTTGTGAATTTGTCGTGAATTTATCAGGAGAATTATGAACTTTTGACACTCCCCTCGGCTAAAGCCGAGGGGATTCTACATTCATCGTCAACTCCTGACAGCAGTTCTTTCTTTAATTTATAATTGCTTAATTTTTAATTTGGATATTCATAAAACACCATTTGGGGAACTAATAAATCATTGGTTAATTTCCCAATTCCTAAAAAATTGGTTTGGGTTTCATAAACTCGCACAAAGTCGGGAATATCAAGATTGAGGGAAATTTTTTGACCTTGACACCATCTTTTGGCTGATTCTGCTGGTAAATTTAGGGATTTTAGGTGTTGTAATGGTGCGTCTGGGGATATGGGTTGAAATCTGCCGTTTTCGATTTCGGTGGCTAAATCTGTGAAGCTGAGACTGGTTTGAAGTTGAAAACTGCTGCTTTCTGTGCGGATTAGGGCAGATAGAGTGCCACCTGTGTTTAATATTGTACCTAAATCACGAGCGATCGCACGAATATATGTTCCCGAACCACAGGATATGGCTAGATCTAATTCTGGAAAATCTCCATCTCGCCAATCTAACACCTGAATTTGGGAAATTTCGACTGTTCGCACGGGAACTTCAACTTTTTCCCCTTTCCGCGCTAAATCATATAAGCGTTGGCCATCAACTTGAATGGCGCTGTAGCTGGGGGGGATTTGCTCAATTTTACCGATAAACTGGGAAAGGACGGTTTTGATATTCTCCAAATCCAATCCTGGACAGGGTACAGAGGTAATAATTTCCCCTTCTAAATCATCTGTAGTAGTTTGTATCCCCAGCCGAACAGTGGCTTGATAAGCCTTTTCTCCTGGTAAATATTGTAATAATCTGGTGGCTTTACCCAAGGCTATTGGTAATACTCCGGTAGCTTTGGGGTCTAAAGTTCCTGCGTGTCCGACTCGTTTCATATTCAGTAGTTTGCGGACTTTGGCTACGCAGTCATGAGAAGTCCAGTCAAATGGTTTGTTTAAATTGAGAAAGCCTTGCACAATTTTAGATTTTAGAGTTGAGATCTTTGTATTTTCACACAAATAGGAAATAGGAGATCCCAGACTTCTTGAAGAAGTCGGGAATTTAAATCAAATGCAATAGGGAAATACCGATACCCAGCAGCCAAAATCCAAAATGGACGATGGTATGAGAAAGTCTTTTTTTAACGGGGTTGGTTTCTGGGAAATGCTCACCTAAAGTTGGTGCTATTTTGAGATGATCAAGAGACTGAACAAGATTTAAACCGAGAGACTGACTAGAAATACTTTCAGCATAGGCGGCGTTAAGATAGGAAAGATATTCTAGTTTTTCGGCTATATAGGTTTGGAAGAAAGGTAAACTCAAAGCATTGATATAATCATGAGCTTGAGAAGCATCACCGATCATATCTGTTGGTAATGCCATTTGTGTACTGTCAGGATTGCTATTCCCAATGGTGGAAAAATGCGTACCACCAAGTAGCATGACTAAATATTTCTGGGGATGAGTAATCCAAGAAAAAGGGACAATTTGCTCATATAATGCGGGAGCAACGGTATCTTCACTGCTACCAATGATCATGATTGGGGTGTGAATTTGGCTTAAACCGGCTTGTCCGAAAATAGAACTGGTGATGGGATTAACAGCGATCGCTGCTCTGATTCTGGTATCTTGTAAGTTGTACTCTTGTCCTGACTGGTTGGGCAATTCTAAAGCTTGACATTGCAACAGTAAAGACATATTCCAAGTATTTCGCAATTTGTCGTGATCACAGTCTGCTTGTAGTTGTTGAAAGTTAATTTTTGCCCCTGCTAAAGCTAAGGCAGTATAACCTCCTAATGACTGTCCAAATATGCCTACTTGTTGTAAGTTAAATCGGTGCTGAAATTGTGAATCTGACTCTAATTGATCTAAAATATATTTGATATCTAAAGGTCTATCTTTAAATTCATTGGGGTGCGTGACTTGATTGCTATTACCCTTAATTAAAGATTGTAATTGTTGAGTATTACTACCAGGATGATTGGGAATAATTACAGCAAAACCATTTGTAACTAAATGATTTGCTAAATAACGAAAATTACTACTATCCAAACCTAAGCCATGAGAAATAACAATTACAGGGGCAGGATTTTGGGTATTAGGAATATATATATCTGTGGATAAATGTCTATTTCTTGAAGAGTCAAAAAACTTGATTATTTGTTTTCTTGCTAAAAGATTGGGTTGATTTGGCAATTTTGGGAATGGAGACAAATTAGCTTGGGAGATTTTAGCAGCTTCTAATTTTGATGTTTGGATTAATGCGGAAATAGTTTTTTCAGTTTCGCTGATCATTTTCTCCAATTCATCAGCAATTTTTATGCTGGAAACCATATCAATTTTAATATTATTTTGAGGATATTTACGTAATAAATTTAATAAATTCAACCCTTCCGGTTCAGCCGCAGCGGCAATTAAGGCTGTGCGTAATGACTGAGATACAAATTTTGGATAATGGGATTTAGTTTTAATTAATTCTGCTAATCTTTGTAAGATAAATTTCCCTTGTTGGGTGTCAAGAAATTGGGCAGCTACAGCCGGACTAATTTTCAGCGGCTGCATTAAAATCTTCCTTACTTCTGGCAGTTTGTTTTTGGGAATATATTGATAATATCCGGCTAAATCTGGATTAATTATTCCATATTTAGCATAGCTTTCTAAGGCACTAATGGGGATAGAAATTTCTAGTGCTGAATAAGAAGCATGAATTTGTTCTGCTGCCATAACAGAGTCACTTATCCCAAATGTTGGCAGCAATATGGATAAAATCAGTGATAGGAAATTCCTTTTCAGGGTGCTGCCCCAATTACCAAACATATTCATCGCTTAACTTTTGTGGTGATGTTGTTGAGCGAGGCTCAAATTTTGGTAGTTATTTAAACACCCTGTTAACAAATTTAAAATAATGCCTATGACAAGCTACGCAAACAAATTTAAGACTGGTTTAAATGAGGTTGCTGCTAATTAATTACTAGGACTTCTTGTAAGATCATAATAAATACAGAAATTATCTACATCAGTATTTATTATGTGTTATTCCTGATTAATAAAATCTAAATAATGCTAATTAATCCTATTAATTAGATTTCTTTAATGCCATAGATGTCAAACTCATAACAATTTAAAATGCACTCATAATTAAATACCACTAATCCGAACTTTGAAATATCATTGATAATGACTAAATTAGACAAATCATTTTGACATGATAGTCAAGTACCAGTAATACTTAATTACTTCTGGCTGTTGGCTAGGAGTCCGGGTAATATTAATTTTAGATACCTCAGCAATTAAAAATCAAAACTTGAAAATGAATAAAGATATCTGTGGTAAGGCTTCTAGCAATTTTGATTATGCAAATTGTCTGCATGGCAATTTTAATTTACATAATTTCATGTAAATCTTCTTACTGTTGACTAACCGTAATATTAAAAACGCCAATTTGGGTTATCATGTACCTAACTGATTACCCAAAAAGATAAATATAAAGTAGACTAGACACAAAAATGCTACTTAGTCCCAAAAGGTAAACTGAGTATCAAGGTGCATAAATTTACAATCTGGGTCGAGGGTGACAAGGAGTAGCTATGTCAGAAACGAGTGACAAACTCATACCTATATCACAAAGGCAACCTGTACAGCGTCGCCGGCGTAAACGTCCAGTCTCCAAGACAGGACAGAAAAAAGTTATCAATCAGCCGGCAGTTTCTAGCCCAAGAGAAGCGGCAGCATTGGCTTGTATAAATAATCATATCAGTTCTGCGCCTATCCCGTCTGGGGGGCGAAGACCAGCATCACGGAAGATGATGCCCCCAGGTGTTAAACCCGTCCCTACGGTCAAGAAGAATACTCAAATTTCGCCACCGGGGAATGTGAGATTAAAGACGGTACCCATGGAAAAGCCGAAAATAGCCAGAAAAGGATCACGCAAGACCAGGTTAAAACCCATGGCTAGAACCATGTTATATGCCTTGCGGTTGTTGATTGTCGGGGTGGGTGTCGGTGCGATTGTGGGTACGTTGTTGTCATTCCTAGACCCTGCTAATCGCATTAATTCAGTTATGTCGGTAGCTCAAACTACAACTTCTCAAAAATCATCTCAAAGTTCTAATACAAGCTTATATCTGGCTCAGGAAATTACTCCTTTAAAAAATTCTTTGCAAACTCTCACCACCGCTAATTCTGATTTGATACCAGGGGTGTTTTTATTAGATTTAGATAATGGTGGTTATATAGATATTAATAGTAATATAAGTTTTGCTGCGGCCAGCACGATTAAAATCCCGATTTTGATTGCTTTTTTCCAGGATGTGGATGAGGGTAAAATCCGCCTGGATGAAATGTTGATTTTGCAAAAGGAGATGATTGTCGGGGGTTCGGGAAATATGCAATATCAACCCACAGGCAGCAAATACACGGCTCTTGATGTAGCTACGAAGATGATTACAATTAGCGACAATACAGCCACGAATATGCTGGTCGCTAAATTGGGTGGACAAGAGGCGTTAAATGGGCGTTTTCGCAGTTGGGGACTGATAACGACGATGATTCGTAATCCTCTCCCGGATTTAGAAGGGACTAATACTACTAGTCCGCGAGAATTGGGGAATTTGATCTCGATGGTGAATCAAGGTAATATGGTGAGTATGCGATCGCGTGATTTAATTCTTAATATCATGAGTCGCACTGAACGAGATAATCTTTTACCTGCTGGCTTAGGAAAAGGCGCAAATGCTTATCATAAAACAGGTGATATTGGTACTATGTTGGCAGATGCGGGGTTGATTGATGTCCCGACAGGTAAGCGTTATATTGCCGCTATCATGGTAAAACGTCCCAATAATGATCCTCGCGCTGCAAAATTAATTAGTTCTATTTCTAGCGCTGCTTATCAACATTTTAGCCAAGCTACAGTCACACCCAGCAATCCAACAAATAATCAACCAGTTACTCAACCAATAACTCAACCAATAACTCCACCTATTTCTAATTATCAACCACCTGTTCCTCCTTTGATTCAGCAACCAATTCAACCACCACTGATGAATCCTACTATGCCTAATGGGATGGTTAATAATATGCCTGTAGGTAGTTATCCACCGCCTGTGATGACTCCACAATTGACTCCGCAATATTATCCACAACAATAAATAATTCCAAAAATAATTCAAAATTCGGTGTTGCAGAAAATGTGGGTTTATTGTTAGAACAGCGTTAAGGCTATCTATCAGATGGAGAATACATTATGAATATTCAAATTAAACCTGAAACAGAGGAATTAATACAAGCTTATATTGACACGGGGCGATTTGAAAATATAGAAGATGCAGTAAATGAGGCTTTTAGTTTGCTGCTGGACAGAGAAAGAAGACTGGAGGAACTACGGGGAAAAATAGCGGTAGGAACTGAACAGATTAAGAATGGACAAGTAACAGATGGTGAGGTAGTTTTTGCTAGACTACAAGCAAAAATTAAACTTGTTTGCGTAAATTTTATAACTTTCTCACCATTATTTTAACATTTTTGATATCGCATTCCTGGAAGTTGGGTAATTAAACCCATGAGTTCTAATTGTAATAAAGAACTAGAAACTAAAGCCGCATTCATACCTGTTTTTTGAATTATAAAATCAAAAGATAAAGCATCAATAGTTAAAGTATCTATGACTTGTTGTAATTCTGGTGGTAAGTTAGGAGGAGGGGATTTAATTATAGTAGTTTCTATATCTATTTGGGGAATCGCACCCAACAGGGTTAATAGTTCACTGAGTTCTTGATTAATTAAACCTGCACCTTGACTAATTAATTTTAAACAACCTTGGGATGGTTGATCATCAATTCTTCCTGGTAATGCGTAAACATCTCGACAAAATTCATTCGCATAAGTAGCTGTGATTAAAGCCCCAGATTTTATTCCTGCTTCTATGACTAATACCGCACGACTTAAACCGGCAATGATGCGATTTCGACGGGGAAAATGGGTGCGGTTGGGTGTGGTTTTCGCAGGATATTCACTAATTACTATGCCAGATGTCAAAATCTGTTTATATAAACTTTGATTTTTATAGGGATAAATAACATCTACTCCTGTTCCCACCACTGCGATTGTTCTTCCTCCGGCTTTCATTGCTGCTGCGTGACTTTCGGTGTCTATTCCTTCGGCCATTCCAGAAACAACGGTAAAACCATTTTTGGCTAATGCGGTACTAATTTGACGCGTCCATTTAATTCCGTATTCTGTGGGTTGACGAGTTCCCACAATTCCCACTAAGGGTTTTTGTCCTGAATTTTCCTGTAAATCAACTTCTCCCCGATAGTACAATAATGGGGGTGGACTGGGGATTTCTCGCAGTAATTGGGGATATTCTGAGTCTGCTGGTGTCCAGAAATGGGGGTTTATTTGTTGGTGTTGAATGAGGAGTTGTTCTGGGTTTAAACGGGATTTTTGTTGAACAACCTTTTCTAATGTTTGAAATCCGAAACCTTCAACTTTTCGTAATTCTCCAGGACTGGCTTTCCAAGCTGTTTCTAAATTACCAAAGTGCTGTTGTACTCTTTGTAATAATATGGGACCAATTCCCGAAATTTGCGACCAGGCTAACCAATATTTACGTTCTTCTGTGTTTGACATAGGAAATTCAGATTTTTAGAATGATTTAACGCAGATAAACGCAGATGAACGCGGATGAATACGGATGATTTTTATTCTGTGCAATTAGATTAAACTTTTGCTAAATGTTGATTTTTTAAATAATCAAATACTGATTTATCGCCAATGTCGGGAGGAATGGGTTGGATAATTTTTCTCACAGCAAAGATTAAAAAGAAAATTGCCCAAGTTGCTAATAAAATCGGTTCTGCTGGTGTTGATAAAATTCCGGTTAAATGTCCTAATAGTAGTAAGGGAACAAGGGGGGTTAAGATTTTGGTTTCTAAACGATGAAAACAAAAACCTTCTTTGAAAAAAATTCCTGTCAAAGCGGCAAAGGTAAAACCAATTCCTAATATGGTTAGGGGTTGATTATAAATAGTAATTGCAAATGCTTGACTATCACTATGTCCAAAAATAAAGGCACAAATGCTGCCAATTATCCAAAAAACTTGGAGAATTCGGTGCAAAAATGCCATGTAAATATGAATAGTTAATAAACTAACTCCAAGTGCAATACTAAAACAGGTGTAGAGAGGGGTCAGGGCGGCAATTGCAGCGGGTTGGGGATAGAATAGGACTAAACCGCTACCAATGGCAAAACACAGGGCTGCAATCATTAAACCTGTTCGATAAATTATCACACTTTGGCGATCGCTTTGGGTAATTGTAAATTCCCCAAATTGGCCTTGATATACTTCCGGTGATGATATTGTTTGTGTAGTCATATTCATATTCCTTAATAGTATAGTCTTTAGATCCCCGATTTCTTGAAGAAGTCGGGGATCTTGTTTTTGTTTTCAATGTCTCTTTCCAGCACCTAAATATAATTCTCCCACTTTCGGATCATTTAATAATTCTCTACCTGGTCCTGACATAGCATCTTTCCCTGATTCTAACACATAACCACGATCTGCCATTTCTAAGGCTTTTCTGGCATTTTGTTCAACTAAAACTATCGCAGTCCCTGATGCTTTGATTTGTTTAATTTGCTCAAATACTTGAGTTACCAAAATGGGCGATAATGCGGCGGAAGGTTCATCTAAAAGCAGTAAACTGGGTTCTAACATTAATGCTTTTCCCATTGCTAACATTTGCCTTTCTCCACCGGAAAGAGTCCCCGCGCGTTGACGACGGCGATCGCTCAATCGGGGAAACATATTGTATATTTTATCTTTAAGAGGTTTTAATGGGATATTCCGCACAAAAGCCCCCATTTCTAAGTTTTCATCTATGGTTAAAGATGGAAAAACATTAGCAATTTGCGGAACATAAGACATTCCTTTGGCGACAATTTGATTTGATTTTAAACCAATTAAATTTTTCTCTTTAAAGGTAATAGTTCCAGTATGAGGTGTTAAAAGTCCAAAAATAGTTTTTACTAAGGTGGATTTACCTGCACCATTGGGACCAATGACTGTGACTAATTCTCCTGGTGCAATGTGAAAGTTGATACCTTGCAAAATATCTACATCTTTAATATATCCAGCGTGGACATTTTCTACTTTTAATAAATAGTTATTAGTCATTTGTGATTAGACATTTGTAGGGATTTGGTAATGCTTACTCCTGTCAACTGAAGCTTAAAATAGCTTATCTGTTAGCTGACCTACCCGCCCGGAAATAAATTTCCGGTCTTATAGCTAAAGTGCGTTAAAACGCACTCTAATTACCTAAAAATCAACCTTCATGTTTTCAATTGAAGAAATAAGGACACAATAGTCGGTTTTAACCGACTTTAGCTATAAGACAGGGAATTTATTCCCTGGATTCTGGATTCTGGATTCTAGATTCTGGAACTTCTGACTATGCTGTGATTTTTTGCAATTCTGGTCTTTCTTCTGGTAAAATCGCCTCTTCCACTGGGCAAACTGCTATACAAATGCCACAATCTATACAGGTAGCGAAGTCAATCCAGTACCAACCTGTACCTTTAACGTTTTTCCCTGGACCTTCATGAATACAAGCTACAGGACAAGCACTTACGCAGTCAGCAACACCTTCACAAACGTCTGTAACAATGGTATGTGGCATTTTTTCCGATTCCCTCTTTTTTGTCAGTCTCTCTTGTTCTACTCCTGTAGGGGTTTAGCATTGCTAAACCCCTACAACTCCTTTTTAACATCCTGCTTCGATGGTATGTGAGCCATCGGCTTTAATCCAAGCAATTTGGGCAATGGTGCGATCGCTTGCATATTGACGAATCGCCTCTGCGTCCCTATCTCCCAAATCTATTTCTACTCTAATTAAATCAGAAGAATTACGTAATTTCTCAGCATAGGCAAAAGCCGCAGCTTCAGCGCCGGGGGTTTCTGGGACGACTAACCAATTACTAGCGGGGATATCCTGGGGTAGTTGCTGATTTAATAGGAGAATTTGGTATAAATCATCAATATTCAGTTCAAAGCCGATACCGGGAATATTTTCTTTTTGGGGATGATATAAACCTAGTAATTGGTCATAACGACCACCACTTCCTAAAATCTGTGCTTGGGAATTTGTCTCACTAACTACTTCAAAAACAATGCCTGTGTAGTAGTCAATGGTTTGAATTAGGCTCAAATCAAGGATTAAAGGAAATTTGCCATCTAGTAATGCTACTAGGGATTTGAGGTTATTTATTGCCTCATGCTGGTCTGGTTCTAGATGTAAACTGCTGACTTTTTCTAAAACCTCTCGACTATCACCCCGCAAATCCAACATGATTTTAGCGCGTTGGCGGAGTTCTTCGCTCAAAGGTAAGGTATCAATAGCTATACTATCCAAATTAGCGATCGCCCTGCGGACTTGATTTCTGATTTCCGGGGGAAAAGCATTCAGCAAAGAACGAGTAATTCCCGCTTCCCCTAAAATTAACCGCCACCCTTGTAAACCCAATGCTGTTAAACAATCTGCGACTAATAGCAATACTTCCGCATTGGCTAATAATCCCCCCGCACCCAGTAACTCCACCCCAGCTTGATAATACTCTTGCTGACGATTATGGCGGCCTTCCCAATTACGGCGGAAAACATTAGCGTTGTAATATAGTCGCTGGGGATAGGTCGCATCTGTCATGCGAGTCACCACTGTGCGGGCGATAGAGGCAGTCAATTCTGGACGCAATCCCAATTCTTCATTTTGACTATTTTGGAGTTGAATCACCATGGGACGCTGAATTGCTTCACCTGCCATGAGGGTATCCATTCGTTCCAGAGTTGAGGTGATAATCCTGTGATATCCCCAACGTTGAAATACTTGTTCTAATCTATCTTCAATCCAGCGTTTTTGCGCCACATCTAAAGGTAGTAGATCCCTTGCTCCCGCTGCTGGTTGATACACCATTATTTTTTCTTCCCACCAAACAAACCACCAAACAAACCACTTTTTCCAGACTTATCTGGTTGCTTCTCTTCAGTTTTAGAAGCGGAACTCCCTTGAGAACCACTGTTTCTAATTCCTAAAGCTTGATCTACCTTGGGTTTCCATTCCAAAGCGATTTTTTCATTAGGATCTATTTTCAGGGCATTATCAAAGTGAATTTTTGCCATTTTCAGTTGATTTTGCCGTAAATATACCATTGCGATTAAACTATGGCAACGACTATTTTTCGGCTCTAACTTTAGGGCTTCCTGTAATTCTACTTTGGACTGGGACAATTGGTTTGTTTCTAGCAAATTTTGAGCGCGACGCAGGTATTGTTCTACTGGTGAATCTTCTTCGGGTGGTAAGGTTAGAGTTGGTGGTAAATTTGGGGCAGAACCTTGAGGTTGACTAGATGGGGGCTGATTCGTTGACCCTCCTGCCACCCGCATCAGGTAAACTAGATTTAGCTCACTAATTTGAGCGATAATTTGGGATGCTTGTTGCAAATCACTAAATTGAGTTTCGGCAATTTTAGCGATCGCTTCCTGATAGGACATACTAATATTAGGCGCAGTTATCAATTGCTGGGCTAGTTCCGTTTTTAATCTGATTGCTCCTGGTTGTTGTGCAAACCGTTTGCCCATTTGTGATAAAATAAACAAGTATTCAGCCCGATTGGCTTCTACCGACAGCTTTTTATAAGCCGGGTTAACTAGCTTTGCAAACAGTTGATTAGCTATATCTTTTTCTAATGCACCCACTACCTTGGAACTATCTGGGTGTAAGCGCCGGGCAATTTGTAAATAACGTTTACGTATTTCTGGAAATTCAGCATTAACTGGCACACACAAAATTGCGTGATGATCTATGAAATCATAGATAAATAATCCACCATCTATTTTTAACGACATCTTTATTACAAGTATTGCACCACAGCATATTCTTTTTAGTTTACAGGGAATAATAGAGAGTTGCAAATCTAGTCATAACCAAAAAGTTGAATCAGAGAAACTACGGTGCGGACACATATTTAATAAACCCCACCCTAACCCTCCCCTTGGTAAGGGGAGGGAACTGAATTTTCCGGTTTCCCCCCTTAGCCCGGATTTCTCACAAAGAAAAGAAAAAAAGGGGTCAAAAACTGCGAAAATG
>NZ_VIKY01000079.1:0-2243 GCF_009711925.1 Dolichospermum sp. UHCC 0352
AGAGGGGTTTATTTATACATTAAAAACTTTTCAAACATCCTCTTAGAAGCTAGAAGCCTCTCATTTCCTTATCGGGCAGGTGAGGGGCTTCTACTTTTTTAAGCTAAAATTCAGATATAGCAGAATTTAGCTCAAACCCTACTTTCTGTAGATAAATCAGTTTTGATGTTGTCGCAGAACGTTGTCGAAAAATAAGATAATTTTGCCCAGATTTAACAGAGCTTTCATTGTTTTTTGCAAGTTGAGTTGTATTTTGAATGTGCCATGACAGGCTTGCGATAAAACTGATCGCAAAGAATACAGATCGAAATCTCATCCTGAGTATCTCGCTCCTAAACTCAATGCTGATAATAGCTTTTTCAAGTTGGAGGTGACTATTCTTGTTATTAATACTAAGTATTTCAGATGACAAGAATTATTACCAAAGACAAAACTACTTAATTTTCTGTTTAATAAAGGTCACAATTTGATGAAGATGTTGCTTCAAGCTATCAATTTCTCCTTGCATCTTGACAATTTTATCATTTAGTAATTTGATGTCAGCAGATGAATCTACACCATTAGCAGCAGCAGTGGCTGGAACGAGTTGTTGATTTGCAGAACTAACTGGAGGTGTATTTAAGGCTGAACGGGGAATTTTCGACTTCACCATTGCTGACTTAATAGCCCCAATGAGTTGCTTTTGATCAAAAGGTTTACCCAGAAATTCAAAATATTCAAATGGTTCTACAAATTTTTCCGTTACCTCTTCCTTGCGGCCTGACATGATCACCAAGGGAATTTTCCGTAACTCTGGTTGAGCTTGAATATTCTGGAAAACCTCCCAACCACTCATTTTCGGCAGTAGGAAATCCAGCATGATCAAGCTGACTTTTTCCTGACGCATCAGATTGTATCCTTCCAACCCATCCTTTGCCTCAATTACCTCAAAATTACCCGGAGCTAACATTTCCCGTACTTTTACCCTGACAACGGTAGTGTCGTCAATAACTAAAATTTTGTTACTTGCCACAACTGATTACTCTCCTAAAAATTTTATGTTTAGATGGCTGGTTGCCCACTGCTTTTAAGAATTCTCTCGCTATATCTCAAATTTATGTAGATTGGGGAAGAGTATTTTCTAAGACAAATTCTCAAAATGCAAGTGTTGTATGAAACTTTTACTGACGTTTTGATCAATTTGTACCATATTTGTCTAAACTACACATTTTTGAACTTTCTCCTCCCCCTATTCCCTATTCGCTACTATATGAATTCTCCACAACAAGTTGATATCAAGTCAGAAATTATGACTATGCCTAGCTGGTTGCGTCGCCCTCTTGGCAAAGCTAGTGAAATCTCTACTGTCCAACGTATCATTAAGCAACGACAAATCCACACAATTTGTGAAGAGGGGCGTTGTCCAAATCGGGGTGAATGCTACGCCCAAAAAACGGCAACTTTTTTATTAATGGGTCCAACTTGCACTCGCGCCTGTGCTTTTTGTCAAGTAGATAAAGGTCATGCCCCAATGGCTTTGGATGAACAAGAACCCCAAAAGGTGGCAGAATCAGTACAACTTTTAGGGTTGCGGTATGTGGTATTAACTTCTGTAGCTCGTGATGACTTAGCTGACGGCGGAGCAGGTCATTTTGTCAAAACAATGGAAACTATCCGCCACCTGAACCCTGAAACTCAAATTGAAGTCCTGACATCAGATTTTTGGGGTAGTGGGGGTGCAGAAGTTCAACGTCACAGCCTAGCGATGATTATTCAGGCTCAACCAGCTTGTTTTAACCATAATGTTGAAACAGTCCGCAGGTTAACCCCAACCGTGCGCCGAGGGGCAAAATATGACCGCTCCTTGGCTGTATTAGCGACAGTTAAAGAATTGAATCATCAGATTCCCACAAAGTCAGGTGTGATGGTGGGACATGGAGAAACAATAGAGGAATTAATTGAGACAATGGCGGATTTACGATCTGTAAAATGCGATCGCCTCACCATTGGCCAGTATATGCGTCCTTCTTTAGAACATCTACCCGTCCGAAAATATTGGACTCCAGCCGAATTTACCGAACTGGGCAATATAGCCAAGGAAATGGGATTTAATCACGTCCGTTCTGGTCCCCTGGTTCGTAGTTCCTATCACGCCGGTGAGGAATAGGGGTAGGGGCTGTCTCTTATACACATCTAGATGTGTATAAGAGACAGCCCCAACTGCTATTAAAAATGGTGGACAACAAATCTACCAAAATATCTAC